>JAUVJV010000392.1 GCA_030592245.1 Candidatus Eiseniibacteriota bacterium | reverse complement strand
GCTCGGGAGTCTCAGGAGTCTTGGCCGGCTCGGGAGTCTCAGGAGTCTTGGCCGGCTCGGGAGTCTCGGGAGTCTTGGCCTGCTCAGGAATCTCAGGAGTCTTGGCCTGCTCAGGAGTCTCGGGAGTCTCGGCCTGCTCAGGAGTCTCAGGAGTCTTGGCCGGCTCGGGAGTCTCGGGAGTCTTGGCCTGCTCAGGAGTCTCGGGAGTCTCGGCCGGCTCAGGAGTCTTAGTCTCCTCGACCGGCTCCTCTTCCCTGGCCTTTACCTCTATCACCTTCTCAGGTTCGGGAGGTATCGGTAAGCCTCTCCTTACGGCATCCCACTTGCGCAGGGTCCCGTGTTTCCTCAGCAGATCCCTGGCACCGTCAGACATCTCGGCACCCTTCTTGAGCCAATCGAAAACCTTCTCCTCATCCACTTTGAACTCATGAGGCGTGGTAATCGGATTGTACTGGCCGATCTGCTCAAGGAAGCCACCATCGCGCGGGCCCCTTGAGTCAACCACAACAACTCTGTAGAACGGCCTCCGCTTGGAGCCCCTCCTCGTGAGCCTAATCCGTACTGCCATTAATTCCACCTCCGCTTAAAAGCAGTCATGTCAGCCCATCAGTGATCTCAGCATCCCGCTGAGCTTGCCTTTGTTCATTTGACTGAAAAGCTTCCTCACCTGCCGGAAATCCTTGAGCAGCCTGTTCACGTCCTGCACCCTGGCCCCACTCCCCATGGCGATACGCCGCCGACGGCTGCCGTCTATAAGGTCGGGGTCCACCCTCTCCTGGGGTGTCATGGAGCTTATTATAGCTTCTACACGTACAAGGGCACCTTCGTCAAGGTCAATCCCCTTCATTTTGGAAAACCCGGGGATCATCCCCACGATATCCTCCAAGGGCCCCATCTTCTTCATCTGCTTTATCTGCCCCAGAAAGTCCTCGAGACTGAAGGCCTCCTTGAGGAGCTTCTCCTGAAGCCGTTCGGCCTCCTTGACGTCCATGGTGTCCTGAGCCTTCTCCACCAGCGTCAGGACGTCCCCCATCCCAAGGATGCGCGAGGCCATTCGCTCAGGGTGAAAGACCTCCAGGGCATCGAGCTTCTCCCCCACCCCGACATACTTGATCGGTGCGCCCGATACGGCCCTTATCGAAAGAGCGGCACCGCCCCTCTCGTCACCATCCATCTTGGTGAGGATCACCCCGTCAAGCCCCAGGGTCGAGCCGAACTCCGTGGCGATCGTCACGGCATCCTGGCCCGTCATCCCGTCGGCCACCAGGATGGTCTCGTGAGGGCTCATGGTCGCCTTGATCTGACGGAGTTCCTCCATCATCTCGGAGTCTATGTGAAGCCTTCCCGCGGTATCGGTGATGACATAGTCCACCGCCCGCTTCCGGGCCTCCTTGAGGCCGCGCTTGACGATATCTACCGGATTGGCCTGCTCCTGCTCATAGTAGACATCCACAGGAACCTCCCTGGCCAGGGTCTCAAGCTGCTGGACCGCCGCAGGCCGGTAGATGTCGGCGGCAATCAGCAGGCCCTTCCTGCCCTTGCTCTTGAACCGCCTGGCAATCTTGGCGCATGCCGTGGTCTTGCCTGAACCCTGAAGCCCCACCACCATGATCTTGGTGGGAGGATCCGAGGCGAAGGTGATCTCGCTGGCCCCCTCGCCCATGATGTCCCTGAGCTCCTCAAAGACGACCTTCACGAACTGCTGGCCCGGCGAAATGCTCGTAAGTACCTGCTCACCGAGGGCCTTGACCTTCACATCCTCGGTAAACTGCTTGACTACCTTGTAGTTAACATCCGCCTCTAAGAGGGCGAGCCGTACGTCCTTTAAGGCCTCGGTTACGTTTTTTTCACTGATCTTGCCGTGGCCCCGTATGCGCTTAAGGGCATTCTCCAGCTTTTCTGAGAGTTCGGAAAACATGGGTTTACCCGTCTATAAGATAAAAGCAAAACCGCTTCGAGCGGCCACTCCGACTTAAACTCGATTTCAGACAGTTATGTTAACACCTCAAGGGGGGTGTACGCAAGCGGAAACGCAGGCCGGGATGAGGCCCCAAATGGGGCGCTTAAGGCCTCTCGGAAGCCCGGTCAGGCATGTCTATGCACAGATCGCTGATGGCCCCGAGGCGGGTGGCTTTTGCCCCCGGCCGGTGCTATAGTGAAATCCACCCTGCGGGGAGATCGGAGGACTCGATTGGACCAGCAAGCGGCACCAAGCAGAAGTGCGGCTCGAGACAGGAATCCCACATCAGGAAGGAACGAGGCATCAGGCAGGAAAAAGATAGTCGTCCTGGCCTTCTTTGGCCTGCTCCTGGCCCTGGGGGCAGGAGTGCACAGGGACTACGGCCTCTCCTGGGACGAGCCCTTCCAGCGGGAATACGGCCACGCCGTCTATGCCTATGTCACCCAGGCCGATCAGAGCATGTTCGAGGGGCCCAACCAGTACTATGGGCCGGCTTTTGAGCTGGTGCTCGTGCTCTCTGAGAAGGCCCTTGGCCTTGATGACTCCCGTGATATCTATTTCATGAGGCACCTCATGACCCACATTCTCTTCCTCGTGGGGCTGGTCTTCTTCTACAAGTTCTGCGTACGGATATTCGGAGACTGGCGGGCAGGGCTCCTGGGATGCATCCTGCTCGTCATAAGCCCCAGGGTCTTCGCCCACTCCTTCTACAATTCCAAGGACATACCCGTACTCGCGCTCTATATGATTGGAATGTTCACGCTGGTAAGGTTCCTCGATTCGATGACCATTGGCCGCGCGCTCGCTCACGCGCTGGTGTGCGCCATCCTGGTTGACATAAGGATAGTGGGCGGAATGCTTCCCGCCCTCACCGTAGCCTTTGCCGTCGCCACCTTCATTTCGAGCCGGCCCGGAAGGAAAGAGATGCTACGGAGGTCGGGTTCCCTGGCGGCTTACCTGGGTGCTTTTGTGCTGCTGGTGATAGCTCTGTGGCCTACGCTCTGGCGGGATCCCGTTCATCACTTCATCAAGGCCTTCGAGGAGATGAGTCATTTTCCACTCAACCTGCCGGTGAAGTACACGGGCAAGTTCATCTGGCCGAAGGACCTGCCCTGGCACTATACATCGGTCTGG
>JAUVJV010000042.1 GCA_030592245.1 Candidatus Eiseniibacteriota bacterium | reverse complement strand
GCAGCACCTCATGGCCCCGCTCCCCCAGGAGATCGCAGAGATCAAAGAAGTAGCGCTCAGATCCGCCTTTGACGTAGAAGAACTTGTTTACCTGGAGTATTCTCATCTCTTACCGAGTGCTTTTCTGAAGTGATGCGCCAGCTTGGACCAGCCGACTTTGACGGCAAACACCGGCAGTTTCCTTCTCATCTCCGGGGCAACCGTGCATGTCATCCAGCATCGCTGGCGGCACCTCGCCACAGCTTCAAGAACCGAGGGATCATCGACCACCATCTGCTCGAACGACTTGTCCATGATGTTCCCCATCTTCCTCTCGAGGATATGGCAGGGATAGACATTGCCCTCAGGGTCCATGTAGAAGAAGTCTCTTCCGGCATGGCATTCAACCGGCCTCGGGCTTCCGAGAATCACGTCTATGAGGCCGGAAACATAGTAAGCGCGGAACCAGTCCTTGGGACTCGTTGACTCGTAGAGGCGGCAGCGTATGGCTTCCATGTCCGCCACCGCAGCCCCGGAATCGGGCTCCTCGCTGCTCTGGTCGCCGAAGAAGAAAGACGAGCTGTGAGCCACGGTGACCGTGAACTCCAGTCCATGCTTCCTGGCGAAGTCCTGGACCTCCCTCACCCTGCCGGCATTGTGGCGGGTCATGGTAGCAGACAGGCCAAGATCGCCAACGCCTCCGCGCCGGCAGATCTCGATGCTCTCAAGCACCTTGTCGAAGGCTCCGTCGATCCCGCGTATCCTGTCGTGGAGGCCGTCCATTCCATCAAGGGATATGCGGACAGCCATTCCCTTGACGGCCCCTACGAGATCCTTGAGCCGCGCGGGAAGAAGACCGTTCGTGGAAAGGACTATTCTCGCGCCCGGGCATCGCCGGCGCATCGACTGGATTATCCCGGCCAGGTCGCCTCTTAAGAGAGGCTCCCCGCCTGTAACGTTTATCTCCCTGAGGGAAGACGGAAGCCGGGCATAGTCCTCAGGGCGGAGCTCGGTGCCCGCCGGCTTCTGCCAGATGTCGCACATTACGCATCTGGCATTGCACCGGTCAGTAACCGCAATTATCGCGTGAGTGGGCCCCACCGGCATATTCTAAGCCCCCAGCTAGGGTATATTGTATGGCCTGTCTGTGAGTCCGGTAGTGCAGGTAATCTCTCTCACGTCACCGACCACCCTTGCCGGGTTGCCGTAGGCAAGCGAGAACGGCGGAAGGTCCTTCGTGACAACGCTCCCGCCACCAATGAGACAGCTCTCGCCGATCTTGACGAACGGCAGAATGGTAACATTGACCCCTATCTGGACACCTTTTCCAATGTGCGGGCCACGCATGCACTTGGCTGAGAATTCGCATCCGGGGTGCAAGTCGTTCGCAATCGTGACGCCCGGGGCCATGAACGCATTGTCTTCCACAATCGTGAATTGCGCCATATAACAGTTGCAGTGAATCTTGACGTCGACGCCGATCTTGCAGCCATAGTCGATCACGGTATTATTCCAGATGGCGAAGTCATCGCCGATCTCGTTCTCCTCCCGGATGACCACATTGTGGCCGGTCTGAAGGTGCTTGCCGATCTTAACGCCGCCGTAAATGACGGTTCCCGACCTTATCCGGGCTCCCTCTCCTATCTCGACGAAACCCACGTCCTTGCCCCTCGCGGCCGGGTACCCAATGAAGGCGCCAATATCCACGAGGGAACCTTCGCCCATTGTCACAACCGGTCCGGGCTTCTTCATCTACTCGCTCCCTTCACTGCTTCGCTCCAGGGGAAGGGGCGCTCCACCAAGTTTGGCTGATTCGCAGGCCCGCTCCACGACTTTGACCACGGCGAGTCCGTCACGTCCGCCGCTGCGGGGTTCGCAGGCATTATCGTTGATGCACTCTATGAAATGGCCGCACTCCTCCTTCAGGGGCTCCCCGCTATGGATCTTCGGGACCACGATATCACCGAACCTGTAAGAGAGATGGAATTCGCCGAAAGTGTCATAGTGGGGCTGAACATCGACGCCCTTGTCGTAGACCCTGATCTTCTCAAGCGGATTGGTGTCATCATAGACCAGCATCTTCTTGCTGCCCACGAGAGTGGTCCTTCTTATCTTGCACGGATCCAGCCAGCTGACATGTACGTGGGCTACCACATTCTGAGGGTACTGAAGCACCAGGAAGGCGACATCTTCAATGCCCGGCCTGATATACGACTTGGCATACGTTGAGACTGTGACAGGCTGGCCTCCGAAGAGATAATTGCAGATTGAGATATCGTGCGGGGCCAGGTCCCATATGACGTTTATGTCTTCCTGGAAAAGCCCCAGGTTGACCCGGGTGCTGCTCATATAGAAGGCCTCGCCCAGCTCGCCGGCATCAAGCAGGTCCTTCATCTTCTGGACGGCGGCAGTGTAGACGAATGTGTGCCCGGTGAAAAGGACCAGGCCATTTCGTTCAGCGATCGCAACCAGGTCTTCGGCCTCCGAGATCTTGCCCGTCAGCGGCTTCTCCACAAGCACGTGCGTTCCTCCCTCGAGGCAAGCCTTTGCGATGGGATAATGAGTGGAGACCGGCGTGGCTACGGCGATAGCATCCACCTCGGGGTCCTCGATCAGGTCCTCGAACCGCTTGGTGACCAAAATGCCGGGATACAGGGCCTTCATGTGCTCCAGCCTCTCGTCACTGAGGTCACTGCAATACTTGACAGTTGAAATGGGAAGCTGGTTGAAGTTCCTGAGCAGATTCGGGCCCCAGTATCCACAACCTATGACTCCGACCGTTTTGTGTCCGTCAATGCTCCCGGGTGTTCCGTGGTCAGACATCTCAATAAGCTCCTTTCCCAGATAGAACAACAGGAATCGTTTTGAGAACAATCTCTATATCCAGCGACAGGCTCCACCGGTTGATATAGTAAAGATCCAGCAGCACCATGTCATGGAAGGGAACGCTCGAGCGGCCACTGACCTGCCAGAGCCCGGTGATACCCGGCTTGGCCTTGAGCCTCCGCTTGTGCCATTCCTTATAGATCACGAGTTCATATGCTATGGGCGGCCTGGGGCCGACCAGGCTCATGTCCCCTTTGAGGACATTAAACAGCTGCGGCAGCTCATCCAGACTGGTCCTTCTCAGGATCTTCCCTATCGACGTGACCCGCGGGTCATCGGGCATCTTGTAGACCTCGCTGTCGTTCTGTTCATCCCGGAGCCTCAGCTCCTTGCCTCCGATAAAGTTGGTCGCGTATTCCCTGTGCAGCGTGTCATCCGTATCATGGCTCATGGTCCGGAACTTATAGAAGGTGAAGGGGGTGCCATTGTGCCCGGCCCTGATCTGCCTGAAGAAGACCGGGCCCGGCGACAGGACCTTGACCAGGAACGCGATCAAGAGGAGCAGCGGCGAGAAAACGAAGACCACCACGGAGGAGATCACGAGATCCAGCAGTCGTTTGACCACGACGCCCGCCCCTTTGAGGGCAGGTTCGCCGAATCCTATCTTGGGCAGACCGTCTACCCGCTCCTTGGGCTCGTCGGGCATGAGGATCTCAAAGATGTCGGACACCAGCTTGACGGGCAGGCCCGTCCGGGAACACCGGGAGACTATACCGAAACAACCACGGTTCTCAAGCAGGCCGATCGGCAGAAAGATCTCCTCTATTTCATGCTTGTTCACGATGTCATCCAGGGCGTGTATCCTCCCCAGCACGTACTCGGGCCCAAGATCGGCCGCAATTTCTCCGTCCCTTGTCTCAACGAATCCCACCACGCGATGCCCGTTATTGGCCAGCATCTTATCCCCGATAAAGCGCCGGGCAAACGGTATCGCGCCAACAACGACCGCACGCCTGACCGACCCCGGATGCCGTATCCTGCCGCGCACGAAGGCCCGGATCAGTCCGACCCGCACCAGCGAGATCAGGATGATACTGAAGGCCCATCCGAAGGCCACTATCAGCCGGGTCTCAACAAAGTAATGCTTCTTCCACACAAAGGAAAGTCCCAGGAGGAGCAAAAACCCGAGGCTCACGCTTTTTCCTATGGACAGGACCTGGTCCAGGCCGGCAAGCACTCTCACGCGCCTGTAGAGGCCCTCAACGGCGAAAATCGCGGTCCACCCCAGACTGATGCCAATGAGGGCGACAGAGCGGGTGAGCCCCACCGGAGCCGTTGCACCGAAGAGACCCGAACCCACCCTCAGCCAGTAGCCGGCATAAAGAGCAACCGCTATGCAGCAGACATCGATCAGCCAGAGGACCCATCCCCGTGTGAGGATGCTCCTCCCCCTCGAATCGCTCCGGGGGTGAGAACTCACCCCGGGCTTTCTGACATCTAGTGTTTCCGCCGGTTTCATATTCCTCATCTAGCCCAGAACCTGTCCCAGGCAGTCCGCCACGTACTTTTGCTGCTCGCCGGTTATCTCCGGGAACATCGGAAGCGACAGAAGCTCATTCGCTATTTCCTCGGTCACCGGATAGGAGCCCGCGGGCTTCTCGAGATACTTGTAGGCATCGAGCAAGTGGATGGGGATGGGATAGTGCATACCGCACCCGACACCCTTCTCTCCCATGGCCTCCTTCACCTTGTCCCTGTTTTTCACTCTGATCACATACAGGTGGTAAATGTGCATGGCATAAGGCATGGCTTCGGGGGTGGCTATGTCCAGCCCCTTCAAGAGTTCATCATACCGCCCGGCGGCTTGACGTCTCTTCTCGTTCCAGCCATCAAGCTTCGGCAGCTTGACGCCGAGCACCGCTCCTTGAATGCCATCCAGCCTGGCATTGTAGCCCTCAACCGCGTGGTCGGTGCCTGTTCTCCTGCCGTGATTGGCGAGCATCCTGACATGGTCGGCTATTTCCCTGCTATTGGTCACCACAATGCCGGCGTCGCCATAGGCGCCCAGGTTCTTCGCCGGGTAGAAGCTAAAGGCCGCGGCGTCACCCATCGACCCCGTCCTCCTGTCCTTGTACTTCGCGCCCTGGGCCTGGGCCGCGTCTTCGAGTACCAGCAGATTGTGCTTCCTGGCGACTTCCAGGACCGCGTCCATATCGGCGGCCTGGCCATAAAGGTGAACAGGGATGATTGCCCTGGTCTTATCCGTGATGGCCTTCTCGATAAGCGCGGGATCCATGTTGAAACTCGCCGCATCACAGTCGACGAGGTCCACGCTTGCCCCTGCATGAGTCACGGCCTCAGCCGTGGCTATGAAAGTATTGGCCGCCGTGATCACCTTGTCGCCTGAGCCCACGCCCATCGCCATCAACGCCAGGTGCAGCGCAGAAGTACCGGAGCTCACGCCCACGGCGTACTTCGCTCCGCAGTACTCTGCGAACGCTTCCTCGAAGCGCTGCACGTACGGGCCTCCGACAAAAGCGCAATCTCCGACGACATTCATAATCTCGGAATCAACCTCATCCTTTATGCTCTGGTACTGGGATTTCAGATCAACAAACGGCACCTTCACGTGCTGAACTCCTTTCAATTCGGGCTAAGGCTGTTGCCCAGTTGTTTTCTCTGGTAGCTGCCTACCACGATGCCTGCCAGCATGAAGGGCAGGACACTCATAAACTCGTAAAATCTTGGTTCCATGAACATGGCATTGGTCAGGTACCCCGCGATGACAGCCCAGACCACCACAACGAAGTCGTGGTCAATCGCGCCGTCATGTACCTTGCGCGCCTTGAGCAGGATCTTGAACAGGAAGTAGAAAATCAATAGCTCGGGTATCAGACCCATCAGGCCAAGCTCGGTCATCGTATTGAGGAAGTGGTTATGCTGTTTGAGAGTCTTCCCCATCCAGGACTCCCTTGCCCCGAGCAGCGTGGTCCGGACTTGTCTAATGTAGGGCCGTGAGTGGGCCTCAAAGTCATGGAAGCCGACCCCGGTGAAGGGATGGTCCACAAACATATTGAGAGAAGCCTCCAAAAGCACGAGCCTCGATCGACCCGTTTCCGCAGTCGCCAATCCTCCTGCCTCTCGATTCTCTGTCTTCACATCGGACCAGTTTGCCATCACAACCAGCGCGGCGCAGATAAGAATTGTGAAAGCGTAAACCTTGAGTTTCTTGGAGAAGAGCAGGAGAACAATCATCGCCACCGCAAATCCCGTGTAGACCGACCTTGCCAGAGACAAAAACACGGCAATGGGAGTTATTGCCACCAGGACCCAGGCCATGATTCTCGGCAGAGCCCCCCTCGACCTCGACAGGGCGTACAGGGCAAGCAGGAACATCGAAACCAAGGCCATTCCGGTGACAACCGGCTGGAGGAACACGCCCAGAGTCCTCGCGCCCCAGTGGACAGCCTGACCGGCGACCTGGGGATCCAGGATGTACCTGGGGAATACAAAACTGCGCATCTTGAGATGTTCGAAGAAGTGGTTCACAGGGAAATAGACGGCCAGAGGGACTGCAAACAGGTAAAGGAACCTGTTAACATCCTCCCGTCGCTCGAAGACGTTCTTGCACAATACGAACATGGCATAAGGAATGGCGAACCCGTTGAGGAAGATCCTGACCTGGAACTGCCCCATGAATAGCATGGAGAAGAGAAGCGCACCAACCATGCAGAGCATCGCAGTTTCGATCATTGTCCTGGGCAACGGTCTTCGGTTCCCGAGCGCCGTTTCCAGCAGGAAGATCAGCCAGACGAAAGCGAACGTGATCCGTGGAATGTCCAGGTCCGGTAGGCGACCCGGTATAGCTATTCGCCAGTACAGGTTGAGGAACACCAGCGCATAAAGATAGAGGATAACTCCATAGGTCATGTTCCGCAGGAGTACCAGATAAGTAATCATGAGAGCATTGAAGATCACAATCACATAGAGGATCAGCTTGTTTCCCAACGGCGACTTGTAACCCATCAGGGCGCCGACCACTATGGACAGGCCTACGAGTATGAAAAAGGTGACAGGGAGCCTGCGGCTCCTGACCGCACTCGCGAAGTCCTTCAATCTAGTCGCTCCCTCTCTCATACAGTTGCAGCCTCAGTCCCGGGAACTCGAATGAGCTAACCGGTACCATGTTGCTCTCAAACCAGGATTCTATAATCCCACCCGGGTCGACAATCCACTCGCGGCAGAGACTCAGCCACACCCTGTCCGCCCCACCGGCAATTCCCGCGCACCGTGCAGCCATGGCCTCGGCCGACTCCAGGTCGCGCATCTCGAATACATGCACGGGTATTGTGTTCCCGAGGTAGTGCCGAAGCGGCTCGGCCACAGCAATGGCGACGACCGTGTCGCCCTCATCAAGGTTGCTGACAATGACCCTGGAGGCCTGGCGCGCATCATCCTTGGCATAGGCAGGCACCAGGAAGTGGTTGAAGAGTGACAAGCCAAGCAGGCCGGCGATGACAACACTCAGAAACTTCAGTCTCCCGCGAGAGATCTCCGCCAGGCCCCGGCCGACAATCAGCGCATAGGCCGGGAGGCAAACAAGCGCATAGCGCGGCGTGAATACCTTGATGTTTTTGACCGAGAGGATCGACACGGCGAGCAGGGGTACCCCCAGGGAAAGCAGCAGCAGGATAAGCAGTCCCTGGTTCTCTGCCGCAAGCCTCCTGAACCCCGCTACAAACGGGACCGCAAAAACGACCAGTGTCAGGAGGATCCAGTGGATATTCTCCCTTACAGCCTGGCCGGTCCGTGTCTGGAGATCCCGCACCGGCGGGCCCAGGGAGTATCCAACGCTGTAAACAAAGAAAGAATACGGTAAGGCCATAAAAGTAAACGGAGCCCCGCCGCGCAGCGGTTCACCTGTCTGGCCTCCGGCCACCCTCTCCAGGTTGGCCTTGAGGGCAATCTGGCGGACCCAGGGGGAGAATACCAGAAGCACAACCAGGATCATGACGATCCACTTTCCGACCAGGCGTCTGCGAGCGGGCACCAGCAGCAGGTAGAGGAAATGAGCTGCCATGATGAACACGGCGCTGAGGTTCGATACCAGCGCGGCAAAGGCAAACACCCCGTACCATATCAGGCTCTTGCCCTCCCGCCGGTCTATCCATCGAACCAGAAAGTAGGTCATCAGAACGGTGAATAGCAGCACGAACACGTAGCCCCTGATTTCCTGGGAATACCAGAGCAGCACCGGGGAAAGAGCCAGGACAAAAGCTGTATTGAGTGCCGTCCAGAACCCCGCGAGAAACCTGGTCAGCACAAACGCCGCCAGGACGGTGAGCGTTCCGGCAACCGCAAAGGGAATCCGGAGATATGCCTCGTTCCAGCTGACACCGGCCCACGCGTGCATAATAAGCGAGATGAGAGGTCCCTGGAGATTCCCGAAGATGTGCGATGCCTTGAGTTCCTGGCCGACATACGCATTGCTGAGAGTAAGCATCTCATCCACCCATAGGCTCTGGCGCCCCAGGCCGACGAATCGCAATCCCAGACCGATCACTATTGCAACGAGCAGAAAGGTGAGTACCTTTCCACCGGTTTGTCTCAAGCCAGTGGTGTCTTGCAAGTGTTGCCCCTCCCCGTCCAGGAGCACCGTCAGAGTCTTTTATATAGGAACTCAGGGATGGGAAACTTCCTCTTGTTCAAGACCACCCCGAGTATCCTGCCGCCAGCTCTCTCCACCAGGTCCTTTGTTCGCCTGACCACTTCCCTGCGCGTGCCGCCATGCCTGACGACAAGCACCACGGAATCTACCATGTCACAAAGCATCGAGGCCTCCGGGTTGACTCCAAGTGCCGGACTATCGATCAGGACATAATCAAACGTTTCCCTGAGCTTGGCGACCAGAGCCTGGAAATCACCCCTGTCAAGCGAGGCCAGGGATGTCAGGCCAGCTCCGAGTGGCATGACATACAGATTATGGACAGTCGTATTCAGAAGGGCCCGTTCGAGCGAGAGCCGGCCCTTGAGATGCTCATCTAATCCCACATCGGACACCCCGAATCTCCTGTGGATGTCGGGGTTCGTTGTATTGCAATCGATCACCGCGGTCTTCCTGCCCATCGCCGCAGCCAGCGTAAGTCCCAGCCCCACGACCACCTCGGTCGTCCCTTCACCACGTATGGAACTCGAGATAAGAAGGACCCTCGATGAGTGCTGAGGCAGAGCTATCTCTATCTGCCCGATCAGTCCCCTGTAGTAGTGGAATGCGTCCTGATCCCTCACGGTGTGGGCAGGATCGGTCTTCCGGGGTTCCTCCGTGCTCTTTTCGTTTGCGGATTCCATGCTAAGCCCTCACTAGGATTTCTTCCCAAAGGTCACGTCGACTCGCCTGGTCAGATTGGGCATCTCGCGGCTCTCGGGCACCGAGCCCAGAAGCGCAATACCCAGATCATCTTCAACATCCGAGGCCGAGCGCACCGAATGATCCATATTCTCCAGCAGAAAGCCAAAGCCTATGCCGAGAGAGATCCCCAGCAATATGGAAAAGAAAACGTACACAGTCTGCATCTGCCCCGCCGCGCTCCGCTGAAACACGGCCGGGCTTATGATCTTGGCGTTGGAGAGCCTTATGTCGTCAACCTCCGAAGACATCGAATCAAGCATTTTCTCAAGGAGCTTCTCATAGTGCAGGTAGGTGTAGCGTATCTCTTTCTGGATATGCGTGATCTGAGCAACCACGTCGGGTGTCTCGCGCAAGTTATCGGTGATCGCGTCAATTGAAACCTGAAAGCCCATTTCCTCAGCCTTGAGATCCTCAAGGAGGAACTCCCTGTCCCTCATTCTCCTCTCAACTTCCTCCTTGAATCTACCTTCCATTCTGGCAATTCTGTCATCCAGCATCCTCACACGGGGATTGGTTTCCGTAAGGAAAGCCGCCTTTTCATCCCTTTCCTTTCGCAATCCCCAATACTCCCCCAACATCTGGGATCCGAGCCGGTCCCGGAAAAACTCTGAGAAAGGCACCAGCAGCTCCGGATCCTCTGAGATTCTCTCCCTCACCAGGAAGAGCTTCTTCTCTTCAGCTAACCTGCGGCTCCTCACCTCGTCCCGCTGAAGCTCGAGCTCGTTTTGACGACCTATCTGCATGTGGTATTGCCACTCCAGGTCGTAAACACCACCTTCTTTTCTCAGCATGAGTTCTGT
>JAUVJV010000467.1 GCA_030592245.1 Candidatus Eiseniibacteriota bacterium | reverse complement strand
CTTCTGTCTGAGCTTCTGTCTGCCACTCGGTCCCGGACGATGCCGCCGTCTCGGAAACCTGCTCCGGTATGCCTTCCGGTGATGCGTGCGGGTCCAACGTTGCCGACCGACCATCTCTAACTGTCATTCCATACCTCCGGCATCTTTGCTGGGTGACAACAATCCGTATTGCTTCCCCTACCCGCCAACCGTGCGGACAGGGTATGGCTGTGCTCAGACAGGTATTCGGCCGGCCAGGCCGGCTCTCAGTTTAAGTATCGGCAGTCTATTGCCTCGGCTGAAGCGGAGCCTCCGGGCCGTCAAAGGGCAGCGCAGAAGGGGCCTGCTCTATGCACTATTCCTCGGGCGCCGACCAGGATGAGACAGTGTGGGCGCAACAGCGAGGCAGGTGATTATCCTTTCCGAAGCCACGGCCGATGCCCTATACTGACTGTGTACCGAGGAGGCAGGATGCTTGAGACCAGACGACTTGGCAGGACCGGCATAGAGGCCTCGCTCCTGGGATTCGGGGGCATCCCCATCATGCGGGTGGGCATGGATGAGGCCAGAGATACCATCGCCGAAGCTCTCAGCCTGGGAGTCAACTTCATAGATACGGCCAGAGGCTATGGTGACAGCGAGAGGAAGATCGGTGAAGCTCTTAAGTCTCTCGGGGCCAAGGCCATTCTGGCTTCAAAATCCCCGAAGCGTGACGCTGATGGGATGCTGGAGGACTTCAAGACGAGCCTGGCGAACCTGGGTGTGGCGTCGATTGATCTCTACCAGGTTCACTGCGTGAATACGGAAGAGGATTATGCGAAGGTTCTCAAGCCGGGCGGGGCGCTTGAGGCCTTAGGCAAGCTTAAGGCCGAGGAGAAGCTGCGTCACATCGGTTTTACCACTCACAATCTGGCGCTCGCCGGGAAGGCGGTCGAGTCCGGGAAGTTCGAGACCATCCAGGTGCTGTATAACTTCATCGAACCCGAGGCGGGCAAAGAGGTGATCCCCATGGCTCTTGAAAGAGACATCGGGGTGCTTGCCATGAAGCCCTTCGCCGGTGGCTGCATCGAACGATGCGACCTTGCCCTGAGATTTGCCCTGTCCAGGCCCGGTGTCATAGCCATACCCGGCATGGCGACACCGGATGAGGTCCGGCAGAATGCAGAGATCGCCCGGCTCCCGCAGGCGCTCACCGCAGAGGAGATGAAGATCGCCGCGGCCGAGAGAGAACACCTGGGCGCGCGTTATTGCCGGCGATGCGACTACTGTCAGCCCTGTCCGAGCGGGATCCCGATCGCTTTTGCCATGCATATCCCGAGCATCCGGAAGCGGATGGGGGACGCGATGATGCAGACGGAATTCATCAAGGGCGTACACGAGAAGATCGGAAGTTGCACCGAGTGCGGAGAGTGTGAGGACCGCTGCCCGTTCGATCTCCCGGTGCGTGACCTGATTAAGGAAGCGAGACAGAGCCTCGCCGAGGTTCTTGAATCGAAGTAAGATGCAGGGAGGGATGCGAACTTGAGCCGATCCGGGATCAAGGCGCTGTGCCTCGTGTCCGGAGGCCTGGACAGCGCCCTGGCCGCGCGCCTGATGCAGGAGCAGAACATCGATATCATTGCCCTGTATTTCGTGAACCCGTTCGCCTCCTGTGGGGAGAGGGAGGAAGGTGCTCCACCCCGGCGAGTCGCCGAATCCCTGGGCGTGGACTTGATGGCCGTCCCCTTCGAGCCTGACTACCTCGATGTCATAAGCCATCCCTGTCACGGATACGGTTCCAATGTGAACCCTTGCATTGATTGCCGCATCTATATGCTGAGACAGGCAAGAAAGATAATGGACGGTCTGGGCGCTTCCTTTGTGGTGACCGGCGAGGTGGTGGGCCAGAGACCCATGTCTCAGAAGCTCAACACCATGCGCTGTATCGAGAAGGCGAGTACGCTTGAAGGCTACCTGGTCCGGCCCCTTTCGGCGCAACTCCTATCGCCGACCATCCCCGAGGAGAAGGGCTGGATACGCAGGGAGGAGCTGCTGGCCATAAGCGGGCGCTCCCGCAAGGACTTGATGCGCCTTGCCCGGGATAAGGGACTTTCGGGCTATGCCAGCCCCGGGGGAGGCTGCCTGCTCACTGATCCGAGGTTTGCAGAGAAGATGAGAGACACCATGAGCCATAACGAATTGACAGAAAACGCCGTGAGCCTGCTCAAGGTGGGCAGGCATTTCCGACTTCCGCTCGGGTCCAAGTTGGTGATAGGACGCAATGAGGCCGAGAATGAGAGCCTTGCCGGTCTGGCGACAGAGCAGGATACGCTGCTTGATACCGTCAGTAACCCCGGGCCGATCGCCATACTCCAGGGCGGGCGCGCGTCCGAGGAGGAGGAACTCGCGGCCCGGATGGTTGCGAGATACAGTGATGGGAAGGCCTCTTCCGTGGTCACCGTGAGCATTAAATCCCCGGAGGGAAGCAGAACCCTCGAT
The DNA here is from genome assembly GCA_030592245.1 of Candidatus Eiseniibacteriota bacterium. GTDB lineage: Bacteria > Arandabacterota > Arandabacteria > Arandabacterales > Arandabacteraceae > JAUVJV01. The sequence continues at coordinate 65 of JAUVJV010000467.1, read as the reverse complement.
GCGGAACCAATGAACCCTCAGGAAGTCGGCTCCCATATGATATGAAAGGTCCAGCCCAGATGAGT
>JAUVJV010000041.1 GCA_030592245.1 Candidatus Eiseniibacteriota bacterium | reverse complement strand
TGCTCGAGGAGGTCCTCGACAGCGGGCACAAGTGGAGACTCTTTCATCTTAAGTACGAGGGCGAGGACCTGAAGGCCCTGCCCCCCAATACCAACCAGGTATTCGGCCTGCCTTCCATGACGGGTGCGAGCACGATACGGCCGATGGCCTATACAGATATCATGGATGCGCTCGGCTCACCCGGCACACCCATCCCCCGGCTTGACCGGCAGGCTCCTCTTCCAAAGCAACAGATCATCGCAACCGATTTCGCCGCCGGGCGCTACGGCGTGGCCAGCAGCGAAGGTATTCCGGCGCCGGTTTCAGTGCCGCTGCGCATCATCGCAGGAAGGGCGGGCCGGGGTGCGCCGGTGAAACTTCTTGAGCACGGTGGCGAGACGAGAATGGCCTTGCTTCATGGGCTGGGCCAGACCATGAATCTCACCATGGATATCCCCCCGGTCAGGTACCTTGATTTTTCAATCGGTTTTGACTCCGATGCGCGCGCCCCGGGGGACACAGTGGAGTTCTGGCTTACCTGGGCGGGAGGCCACAGGGAAGTCAGATTCCGGAGGCTATTCGATCTTAAAGAGGACAGGGACGCATGGCATTCATTCTCTCTTGATGTCTCATCGGTGAACCGCGGACATGTGCGCATGCAGATGGGAATGTCCATGCGGGGCTCCCGTGGTGCGGTACCGGAGGATGCGGGTTGGAGCGGCCTTGATCTTGTTCTCAGCGATTGCCGGGGGAGCGGCCTCCCGGGAGATTATGAGATCGATATCAGCAGTGGGGCGGAGTTCATCAAGATCAGGCTCCGGAGCGACTCGCCGGAGATACCCCTCGGGATAGGGCTCAGGGAGGATCTCGAGAGAATTCGCTGGATCGCCTTCCCGTCGCACATGCCTGCCAGGGAAGTGACAATTGATGTAAGAGAAAGGGACGGAGACAGGATTGCGGTGACCTCGGATTCGGCGTTCGTGCTGGAGCATGCCAGGGTGGTACATGTAGGAAGAGGATACCCTGATTATGAGCTGATCTGGGACGCCGACATGTACATCTACGAGAGTTTTTCGGCCATTGAGAAGGGTGTCTGCATCGACCGTAGCGCGGTGGAGTACGTGGACAAGGACGGTGGGGAGGTGCTCTGGATCGGCCGTTTCAACGAGGTGGGAGGGGATCTGAGGTGCGGCCGCTCGGTGATAAAGACCTATGAGCCCGAGAGGGTGGTGATCGAAGTCGCTGCCGAAAGGAATTGCTTGCTCCTCTTCCAGGACAGCTACTACCCGGGCTGGAAGGCTACGGTGGACGGCCGGCGGGCCGAGATCGAGCGAACCGACATCGGGATGAGGGCAATCAAGGTCGACAAGGGAAAGCACACGGTCGAGATGGTGTTCCGCCCGGGGAGCCTCGCGCTCGGGGCAATTCTCACCTTGATCGGGGTGCTCCTCACGGCGGGGTATGCTTGGAGGCGCAGACCGCGGAGGGATGACAGCGCGGAAAGTGATGGCGCGAAGGGATGATGGCGCGGAGGAATAACGGTGCGGGAGGATGATCTTGAGGAGGATGACGCCTCGACAGGTCGGCAGTGTCGATTAGGGTTGACTAAACCAGGCCCGTTAACTACACTTTTTACAATCAGTTTCATTCCAGAGGTCTTTCAGGTTTCCTCGAAGACCCACTCCTTGACTAGAAGGACGCACTGATAGGTAAGTATAATGGATGGTGATATAGGCCGCATCGAAGTGATCTGCGGCAGTATGTTCAGCGGAAAGAGCGAGGAGCTCATCCGGCGGATCCGGAGAGCAATGATCGCACGGCAGAAGGTCCAGGCCTTCAAACCCGAGATCGACGACAGATACAGCCCCGACGATATCGTGTCCCACGATGACCGGCGGATCGAATGTCGGAAGGTCAAGTCCGCCGCAGAGATCCCGGCCCTGGTCGATGATGATACCAGGGTGGTCGGCATCGACGAGGCGCAGTTCCTGGGTGAGCAGCTTGCCGATGTATGCGAGCAGCTTGCCAACGGCGGCAAGAGGGTGATCGTTGCCGGCCTCGATCAGGACTACCGGGGAAGGCCCTTCGAGCCCATCCCGCAGCTGCTGGCCCTGGCCGAGGACATCACCAAGACCATGGCCGTATGCATGGTCTGCGGGGCTGCGGCCAATAAGACCCAGCGGCTGACTGAAAGTGAAGAGCGGATCGTAGTTGGTGCCGGAGAGACCTACGAGCCGCGATGCAGAAAATGTTACAGGCCGCCCGTTTCCGGGTAGGCCTCTCATACATTCATGGCCCCTTTCTCACGCGGGCCGGAACTGTTGGCAGGGTCTCCTGCAATGTCTGAATTAAGCGAAAACATCCAGAGGGTCCGGGAGCGGATCGAGAAGGCGTGCGCAAGAGCAGGGCGAGCGCCGGAGGAGGTCACGCTTGTGGCGGTCTCGAAGACGATGGGACCGGAGCGGGTCCGGGAAGCTGTCGATGCGGGCCTGACGCTCTTCGGTGAGAACCGCCTGCAGGAGGCGGCGTCCAAGATCGAGGCATTGAGAGGTGATCTCACCTGGCACATGGTGGGCCATCTTCAGCGCAACAAGGTGAAGAAGGCCGTCGCCGTGTTTGATATGATCCAGTCGGTGGACTCCTATGATCTCGCCCTCGAGATAGACCGCCGCTCGAGTGAGATGGGGAAGGCGATGGAAGTGCTTGTGGAGGTCAATACCTCGGGTGAGGAAACTAAGTTCGGCAGCCGGCCTCAAGATAGTGTTGACCTTGTGGAGAAAATATCGCACCTTAACGGTATAGCTGTGAAGGGCCTGATGACCATCGGGGCTTTCACGGCCGATGAGGGAGCCCTCAGGAGCTGTTTCATCACCCTGCGGGAGCTGGCACGCAAGACGCAGGAAGCAGGCATCTCCGGCGTGGAGATGCGGTATCTTTCCATGGGAATGACCTCTGATTTCGAAATAGCAATTGAAGAGGGATCGAACATGGTGCGGATCGGAACCGCCATATTCGGTCCCAGACAGGCTCGGTAGTGGAGCTCTAAGGAAGGGGGCGCATAACCTTGATCAGCCCACTCGATGTAAGGAACCAGGTGTTCAAGAAGATGTTCAGGGGCTACGATGCCGACGAGGTCAGGATCTTCCTGGATGCGGTCGCCGATCGCATGGAGGACATGATCAAGAACAGGGAAGACCTCGAACGCGAGAACGCGGTCTTGAAGGAGAAGAACAAGTCCTTCACGGAGATCGAGATCTCTCTGAGGAACACCATGGTGACGGCTCAGAGGATTTGTGACGAGTCCAAGGTGGCGGCTCAGAGGGAAGCCGACAATATTGTCAGGCAGGCCGAGCTGGATGCCAGGACCAAGGTGGCAGACGTGAGCGGCGATCTCGATCACCTCGCCAGACAGCGTCAGACCACCAGGGCCGAGACGATGGCGTTTATTGCCAAGCTCAAGAGCCTGCTGGAAGGACACTTGAGCTTCCTGGGAAGTATCGAGCGTGAAGTGAGGGATGATCCGGTCGACCAGCCGTCGGGGGAAGGGGAGAAAGCAAGGGTATAGGGGGATAGTAAGGATCCTGAGTTTACTGTCCCCGGAAGCACTCTTTGTCCGGTTAAGGCCGAACACAAAGGAATCTCAACGAGCAGAAGTATTTCAACGAACAGTGGAGGGTTGGTTTAACGATGAGTGATAAGAACGAGGCCGGCGAGACGCCTGAGGCCCAGGTAAAGACGGCCATTGTCAGGGTGCGGGTATCACCCAAGTCCCGGAAGGGTCTGGTCGTGGGCTGGATGGATGACGGGACGCTCAAGGTAAAGGTGCTTGCCGCGCCCGAGGGTGGCAGGGCCAATATCGAGCTCCTGCGTGTATTAGCCGAGGAGTTGAGGATACCGGTGAGGCATGTTTCCCTCGAGAGCGGGAGCAGTTCCACCACCAAGATCTTGAAGATACAGGGCCTCAATGATGAGGAGGTAAGGAGGAGGATCGACAAATGACCGACCAGAAGAGGCGCATACTCGAAGCCCGAAACTACATAAGGTCGAAGACATCTCTCAAGCCCGATGTTGCCATCATCCTCGGGACGGGTATCGGGGGATTGGCGGGAGAGATAAAGTGGGCAGTCAGGATTCCATACAGCGAGATACCGCACGTCCCGGTCTCATCGGTCCTTGGGCACTCCGGCGAGCTGGTCTTAGGGACGCTTTCGGGCAAGAAGGTTGTCGCCATGAACGGCCGGAGCCACTTCTACGAGGGCTACACGATGCAGCAGGTCACCTTCCCATTGAGGGTGATGAAGTACCTGGGCCCCAAGACCTTGATCGTTTCAAATGCCGTGGGAGGAATGAACCCCTTCTACAGGCGGGGCGATGTCGTGATGATATCCGACCATATCAACCTGATGGGTGATAACCCCTTGATCGGGCCGAATGATGACTCGATCGGCACCAGGTTCCCTGACATGTCGGAACCCTACTCGAGGAAACTCATGGATCTGGCCGATAGGGTGGCGATTGATCTTAGGATCAAGATCCACCGCGGGGTCTTCGTCGCGGTCGCCGGTCCCAATCTTGAGACCGCTGCCGAATACCGGTTCCTGCGCACCATCGGCGCCGATACCGTGGGAATGTCCACCGTGCCCGAGGTCCTGGTGGCGCGCCACATGGGGATGAAGGTCCTTGGATTCTCGATCGTGAGCGACATGTGCCTGCCCGATGCGCTTGAAGAGGCCAGTCACATAAAGATAATAAAGGCCGCCCAGAAGGCCGAGCCCAATCTCACGGCGGTCGTGAAAGGGGTACTCCGCAAGCTATGAGCAAGGACAAGCCCCTTTTCGAGCGGGTCCCGTCCCAGGTGGTCGCGCCCGAGGCCGAGGAGCGCATCCTCGCCTTCTGGGAAGAGAAGGAAATCTTCGAGCAGAGCGTCCGGGGGCGCTCCGCTGGGAAGAGCTTCGTTTTCTATGAGGGACCTCCCACCGCCAACGGCATGCCCGGGGTGCATCATGTGATCACCCGCGTGGTCAAGGACTTGATATGCAGGTTCAAGACCATGAAGGGGTACCAGGTGGTCCGCAAGGCCGGCTGGGACACCCACGGTCTCCCGGTCGAGATCGAGGTGGAGAAAGAGCTCAAGATCACCAACAAGGATGAGATCGAGCACTACGGCATCGAGAAGTTCAATCGCAAGTGCAGGGAAAGCGTATTCAAGTATGAGCGCGAATGGGTTCGCTTGACAAGGCGGATCGCCTTCTGGCTGGATCTCAGCAATCCATATATTACCTGCACCAACGATTACATAGAGTCCATCTGGAACGTCTTGAGGAAGATGTGGGACGCCGGCCTGATCTACAAAGGCCACAAGGTGCTCCCTTACTGCGCCAGGTGCGGCACGCCCTTATCGAGCCATGAGGTATCGCAGGGCTACGCCGACAAGGAAGATCCATCCATCTATGTGAGGATGAAGATCAAGGAGGATCCCGACAGCGCATTGCTGGTCTGGACCACCACTCCCAGGACCCTGATTTCCAATATCGCTGTCGCCGTGGATCCGGAGCTCGAATATCTCAAGGTAAAGCACGGCGGCGAGCAGCTGGTGATCGCCCAGGGGCGCGCCGAGGCGGTCCTGGGTGAAGACTTCGAGGTCGCCGAACGCATGAAGGGAAGCGATCTCGTGGGCCTCCATTATGAGCCTCCCTTTACCTATGTAAAGCCGGAGGGCAAGGCCTATGTGGTGGTGGCCGCCGGCTTCGTCTCAGCAGAGGAAGGCACCGGCCTGGTTCACATCGCGCCGGCTTTTGGCGAAGATGACTATAACCTCGGCCGTGCCCAGGGACTGGCCTTCGTAAACCCTGTCCTCGATGACGGGACCTTCTCTGCCGAGGTAGAGCCCTGGAAGGGCCGCTTCGTGATCGATGCCAATCCCGATATCATGGCCGATCTTGAAAGCCGGGGGATCTTGTTTAAGGCCGGGACCGTGACCCACACCTATCCGTTCTGCTGGAGGTGCGATGCGCCCTTGATCTACTACGCGCATCCGTCGTGGTATGTGAAGACCACGGCGTTTAAGGACGAGATGGTCAAGCTCAACAAAACCATCAACTGGGTTCCGCCGGAGTTCGGGGAGAACCGCTTCGGGCAGTGGCTCGAGAACAATGTGGACTGGGCCTTAAGCCGGGAGCGCTACTGGGGCACCCCGCTTAATATCTGGATCTGCGAATCCTGTGATGAGCGCTACTGTGTCGGCGGGCTGGATGATCTGAGAGAGCATGCCGTCGAGATCAAGGGGGATGCGGACCTTCACCGGCCCTGGATCGACAATGTTATCTTGAAGTGCACATCCTGCGGCGGCACAATGAAGCGCACCCCGGATGTCATAGACTGCTGGTTCGATACCGGCTGCATGCCTTATGCCCAGTATCATTATCCGTTCGAGAACAAGGAGCTCTTCGAGAGCCAGTTCCCGGCGGAGTTTATCTCGGAAGCTGTGGATCAGAGCAGGGGCTGGTTTTACTCCCTGCTTGCCATCTCCACCTTCATGTCGCATGAGCCGAGCTTCAAGAACTGCATAGTGGCCGGCCATATCCTCGACACCGAAGGCCGGAAGATGAGCAAGTCCCGGGGCAATGTGGTGGACGCGCATGCGCTGATGGCCCAGACGGGCGCTGACCCCTTGCGATGGTACCTCGTGGCGTCTTCTCCCATATGGCTGCCCAAGCGCTTCAGCGCGGAACCGGTGAAGGAAGTGGCGAGAAAACTGCTCGGCACCTTGAGGAATGTCTACTCCTTCTTTACCCTCTATGCGAGCATCGACTGCTTCGACCCCCGCCTCCATAAGATCCCTGTCGAGAAGCGGACCCAGATGGACCGCTGGCTCGTATCGAGAGTGAATTCCCTCGTAGCCTATGTGGACTCGGAGCTCGAGCGCTACCAGATCACCCGGGCGGCGAGGGCCATACAGGACTTCATCATAGACGACCTCTCCAACTGGTATGTTCGCAGATCACGGCGCCGGTACTGGCGGGCCGAGATGAATGAGGACAAGACCGCGGCCTACGCGACCCTCTATGAGGTATTGGTGACCCTGGCAAAGCTCATGGCGCCCTTCATGCCCTTCGTTGCCGAGGAGATCTACCGGAACCTGGTGGTCCCGGCCGATGAGAAGGCTCCTCAGAGCGTGCACCTGTGCGATTACCCGGAGAGCGATGCGGCGCTCATCGATTCCTCTCTCGAGGCGGGGATGCGTGCCGTGATGCGTGCAGTCACGCTCATCCGTGCCGGAAGGAACCGCTCGCGCATCAAGGTCAAGCAGCCCCTTGCGAGCGTGAGACTCTCTCTTGGTGAGAGGGTGAATGACGACATCCTGGATTCGCTCCTTGAGCACCTCAAGGAAGAGGTCAATGTGAAGCAGGTCTTCATCGAGGAGGACCTGTCGGAATATGTCTCCTTCACGGTCCTTCCCAAGTTCGAGGTGCTGGGGCCCAAGCTGGGTGAGAAGGTCAAGCATCTTAAAGGAGTCCTTGACGGCCTGGATGCTGAATCGATCCAGAAGCTTGAGGCCGGAGCCACGGTCACGGTCTCCCTCGACGGCGAAGACTTCGAGCTCGAGCCTGATGCCGTGACGGTGAGGAAGGCCGAAAGAGAAGGCTATGTCTTCGAGAGCTCGGGTGGCGCATCGATCGTCCTGGATGCCAACCTCACCGAGGAGCTCCTGATTGAGGGCTGCGCGCGGGAGATCGTGAGCAGCATCCAGAACCTGAGGAAGAAATCGGGTTTCGAAGTCACCGATAATATAAGGATTCATATCTCCGGCGGCGATCTCACGCGCAAGGCGATTGCCTCTTTCAGGGAACACATAATGAGCGAGACTCTTGCGGATAAGATCGACGGCGATCTGCCGGGCGCCTCCAAAGCCACAGACATCAAGGCCGGTGGGGAAGAGGTCGCCGTCGTGATCGAGAGAATCTCAAGGGGGCAACTTTGAACAAGGAAGACATCGAGCATTTCAGGGCTCTTCTCCTGAAGGAGCGCAAGAAGGTGATGGAAGAGCTCGACTGGATTGAGTCCAACTATATCGGCAAGTCCCAGAAGGACGCCAGCGGAGGGACCTCCAGGTATTCGATGCACCCGGCCGACAGGGGAACGGATTCCAGCGAGCAGGAAAAGGCCTATCTCATAGGCTCCGCGAGTGGCAGGGCCCTCGAGGATATCGACGAGGCGCTTGAGAATCTCGACAAAGAAGGCTACGGGGTATGCGTCTCCTGCAGCCAGCCCATAGGCAGGGACAGGCTCGAGGTCGTGCCCCACGCCAGGCTCTGCATCTCGTGCAAGGCCAAGGCGGAAGAATCGCCTGGAGGGACCGCATAATGCTTGCCGTGGCTGTTGCCTTAGCGACGGTGGTCTTCGACCAGCTAACCAAGGCCGCCGTGGTAGGCAGCCTGGGGATCGGCCAGCGCAGCCCCGTTCTTGGAGTCTTCATCAGGCTTACCCACATAAGAAACTCAGGCGCGGTCTTCGGGATGATGAGAGGCGCCGGCACCTATTTCACCTTCTTCTCAATTATCGCCGCCGCCGTACTGGTGGTGGTTCTCTTTTTCGCAAGGCGCTCGTCCACGCTGGTTCGCCTCGCCCTGGGCATGGTCCTGGGTGGCGCGGTGGGCAATCTGATCGACCGGCTGCGCTACGGCGCGGTCGTGGACTTCATCGACGTCGGGATAAATGAATCGGTCCGGTGGGCTTGCTTCAATGTCGCGGATTCCGCGATCACGGTCGGAGTGTTCCTGCTCATCCTGAGCAGTTTCATGAAATCGCAGGACGGAGCCGGTGAAGAAGCCGCGGACAGAGGTGCCGACAGAGCAGCCGAATGAGGGAAATCAACTTGCATGTCGGGGAAGGTCACAAAGAGAGGATTGATCTTTACCTGAGCGAGGTGGAGCACATCGCCACCCGCGCCCAGGTCCAGAGGCTCTTAAAAGCGGGGCACATTCTCGTGGACGGAAGACCGGTAAAGCCCAGCCATCACACCCGCCACGGGGAGCATGTGACCATAACCATACCCGATCCCGAGCCTTCCTGGATGGTTGCCCAGAGCATCCCCCTGGACATAATCTTTGAGGACAGCTCCCTGCTGGTGGTGAACAAGCCCGCGGGTATGGTCGTCCACCCGGGGAGCGGTGTCAGAGACGGCACGCTCGCCAATGCGCTGCTTGCCCACTGCAAGGACCTCTCGGGGATAGGCGGGGTCCTGAGGCCGGGTATCGTGCACAGGCTGGACAAGGATACCACCGGGCTGCTTCTTGTCGCCAAGAATGACGCCACCCATCTGGCCCTGAGCGAGGACTTGAAGGCCCGCAGGATCAAGCGGGAATACCTTGCTGTGGCCTGGGGAATCCCCCGGACCCGTGATCGCATCGAGACCCGGATCGGCCGGAGCCGCGCCGACCGGAAGAAGATGGCGGTCTTAAGGACCGATGGCCGCTAAGCCATAACTTCATTCGAGGTCAAAGAGGCATTTGAATTTGCCAGCCTCCTGGGTGTAACCTTACAAACGGGGCGGACCCACCAGATCAGGGTCCACCTGTTGCACATAGGCCATCCCGTTTTTGGTGATCCTACCTATGGCGGAAGGCGAAAGAAGTATGGTAGTCTCAAGAGGACCACTATGGAAACAGCAAGGAGGTACCTGGAACTGATCGACAGGCAGGCGCTGCACGCTAGGTGCCTGACCTTCATCCATCCCGGAACGGGCTCCGAGATGAAGATGGAAGCCCCGCTACCCCGGGACATGAAGACGCTGATTGATGCCTTAAGAGAAGGCTCATCGGAAGGAGGCGAGAAGTGAAGATAAAGATCAGAAAGCTCGAGACGGTCGCAGTTCTTGATCTCTCGGGTAAGCTGATGGGAGGTCCTGACGCCGATGTGTTCAAGGACATGATCCGGCAGCTGATCGACGATGGATACAAGAATGTCGTGGTAAACCTCAAGCATGTGCCGTGGGTCAACAGTACCGGCCTTGGCATTCTCATCGCAGGCTACACCACGCTCAAGCGGGAGGGCGGGGCCCTTAAGCTGACCCACGTTACGGACCG
>JAUVJV010000438.1 GCA_030592245.1 Candidatus Eiseniibacteriota bacterium | reverse complement strand
GGTTGCAAAAGGCGTGGCGCGCCTCGGAGAAGACAGCGGGATTCCCGCCATCTTCGGCGTCGTCACTGCTGACTCGCAGGAGCAGGCCATAGAGCGCTCCGGCGGAAAGGCCGGCAACAAGGGATGGGATGCCGCCCTTTCGGCTCTTGAGATGGCCGACCTGTTTGACAAGCTCGGCCGGAAGAAGGGAAAGTGAAACAGCGGGAATCGATATCTGCTCAAAAGCGGCAGGTCCGGGAGCACATAATCAAGGTCCTCTATGAGATGGAGATTGGGGGCCTGGAGGCAGGGGTCGCCCGTAAGCGGGTGATCAGCCATTGTAAGAGCCCTGATATCAGGCGCTTCGCCTGCATCCTGCTGGATGAGACCCTGAACCATATGGCGGACCTGGACCGTATCATCCTCAGCGTGGCCGAGAACTGGCACCCGTCGAGGATGGCGACGATCGACAGGAACGTCCTCAGGCTGGGTGCTGCGGAGATACTGTATGTGGATGAGGTTCCCGTGAAGGTGGCCATCAATGAGGCCCTCGAGATAGCAAAAATGTATTCCACTGAGAACTCTGGTGGATTTGTGAACGGGATTCTTGATAAAGTGGCAAGGATGAAAAGTGAAATACGCGATAATCTCTGACATACACGCCAACCTGGAAGCTCTTGAGGCTGTCAGGCAGGAGATCGACAGGATCTCACCGGATGTAGTGCTATGTCTGGGTGACCTTATCGGCTACGGCGGCTCTCCGAACGAGTGTGTCCGGCTCACACGGGATCTTGCCAGTCTTGTCGTTGCCGGGAACCACGATTTCGGCGTGGTCGGGCTGACGGACATCTCCTACTTCAACCGTTACGCCAGAGAGGCCATCTCCTGGACAGCTGAGAATCTTGCTGAGGATGAGGCCGCCTACATCAAGGCCCTGCCGCTTACCCATGCCGAGGGAGACGATTTCCGTATCGTGCATGCCACCCCGCGGAATCCTGCCAGGTGGAATTACATCTTCACCCACGAGCAGGCGCTCGAGGAATTCAAGGCCTTCACAGAAAGAGCGTGCTTCATCGGCCATTCCCACCAGCCCAAGATTTTCGAGCTGATGGATGCAGAGACCATCATCGTCAACTCCGACCGGGCCACCCTGCGCGACGGTCGGCGCTATCTGATCAATGTGGGGAGCGTGGGACAGCCGAGAGACGGTGATCCGAGGGCCTCGATCTGCGTCTACGATCAGGAGCACTGCGAGGTATCGATAAGGAGAATTGAATACGACATCGAGGGCGCCAAGAAGCGGATCATCGATGCCGGACTGCCCCAGGTGCTTGCAAACCGGCTCTCCTGGGGCGAATAGATGATGTACAGGATTCTCTTCATCAACTGGAGGGACATCAGGAACCCCGAGGCCGGCGGGGCCGAGGTTCACCTGCATGAGATCTCCCGCCGCATAGCCGCGCTCGGCCACAGCGTTACCTTGCTGGCCTCGCGTTTTGCTGGCGCCGCCGATGAGGAAGTGATCGACAGGGTCAGGGTGGTGCGGTGTGGTGGCAAGTTCACCTTCAACTTCCATGTGCCCCGTACCTTGAGGAAGCTTGCGAGCGAGCAGCCCTTCGACGTCGTGGTGGACGACATAAACAAGATTCCTTTCTACACGCCGCTCTATGTGAAGACGCCGATCCTTGCGCTTGCCCACCACCTCTTCGGCCGGACCATTTTCCTCGAGGCGAGCCCGCCGATCGCGCTCTACGTTTTCCTGAGCGAATCCCTGATTCCACTGATATACCGGAACACGAAGTTCGTCGTTGTCTCCAACAGCACCAGGGACGATATGCTGAGGCGGGGGCTCAAGCCCAAGAACATCTCGATCGTCTATAATGCCGTCGATCATTCCAAGTACAAGCCGTCTGGCCAAGCCAAGTCGCCGGAACCCCTGATAGGCTATGTCGGCAGGATAAAGCGCTACAAGCGTGTCGATATTCTCCTTAAGGCCATGATGATCGTCAAGGAGAGCGTGCCCGGGGCCCGGCTAAGGGTCGCCGGATCCGGTGATCATCTTGATGCGCTTAAGGATCTGGCCGGCCGCCTGGGCCTCGCCGACCGGGTTGATTTCATGGGATTCGTCACAGAGCAGCAGAAGATAGACATGCTGAGGCAGGTTCACGTGGTCGCCAACCCTTCGAGCAAGGAAGGCTGGGGAGTTACGGTGATCGAGGCCAATGCCTGCGGGACACCGGTAATCGCGAGCAATGTGCCCGGCTTGCGGGATGCGGTCTTAGACGGTGAGACCGGCCTCCTGGTGCCTTATGGTGACGTGGAGGCGCTTGGGCGCAAGCTCGTCGAGGTGCTCGAAAACGACGCCTTGCGCGAGAGCCTCAGGGAAAACGCCCTGGAGTGGGCCGGCAGTTTCAGTTGGGAAAGGTCGGCCGAGGGCATACTCGATGAGATAGGCAAGGTCACCGGCGGGACCGGCTGACCCCGGGCATGAGGCTACTGCCGGTGCCGCCGCGTTCACCTGCGACCTCGTGCTGTCTGTCTTGTTCTTTGAAACCCGATGGCGGCGCGGGTGTTTATACAACTGACGAGCCTGGGGTGACCAGCCCCGAATGAGGAACCCCGGATGAGGAGCCCCGGATGACGGGCTTTGAGAACGACGGGTTTAGCTGGAGGGTACTGACTCTGAGCGC
>JAUVJV010000391.1 GCA_030592245.1 Candidatus Eiseniibacteriota bacterium | reverse complement strand
CGGTGGATCCCACGACCCGGCGGGCGAGTTTGCCGGCCGTACCCTTGACCCTCGAGGTCCTGAGCGATATCAGGATCGTGTCCTTGTACCTGCCCGTGCAGAGGCACCAGGTGATGCGCCGGAGCATGATCAGCAGCTCGGCCACCTCGGCCACTATGTCGGCGTATTCCACCTTGCCCAGGCTTGTGGCTGTGGCGTGCTTATAGGCGAGCGCGTTTCGGATAGCCCTTGCCAGGTACACGAAATGGCCCTTTTCCAGATGCGGTCTTCTTATCCGGGACAACAACCTCCAGTTGGTCTTGGGGGAGAGGGCCAGGTAGGCCTTCTTGTCGGCTTCGGACACCTCGCGTCCCAGATCCTGGGTCTCCGAGGCGATACCGTAGAAGAGGGCCGTGGCCAGGTTGGTCGGGATGTCCAGGCCGCTCGCGAAGAGGTATTCCGTCAAGAGCGTGGCGCTGGCGCCATAGTTAGGTCTTATATCGAGAAAAGGCGCCTTGGTCGACCTGCGTTGCGGGTGATGATCGATGACCCCCAGGGCCTTCACATTGCTGGGAAGGGAGTTATTGCCCGTCATGGGCTGGGTATCGATCAATATGACCGATTTATGGCGTCTTATGGCCGATTCGGTGAGCTTGGTGGTGTGGATCTTAAGCAGGCGGAGCATCGCACGGTTCTCGGCCCTTCCCACCACACCGCCATAGCCTATGCGGGGCATGATACCGAGCTTCTTGGATACGATGTATCTCAGGCAGGAGGCGGCTGATACGCCGTCCGGATCCGGGTTATCATGGGTCAGGATCAGCAGCGATCTGGACCCGCTTAAGGCTTGGAGCAGCTCCTCAAGCTTGGTCTCGGAAACCCCGCTGACCAGATTGGTTGATATTGACAGGCTGGGTTGACTCATGGCCGTACCAGTATCCCCCGGAGCACAGGAGCCTCAGAGGACTCTAACCTCCCTCACGCGCCAGCTTTCTGAAGTCTATTTCCTCCCAGAACCGGGTTTCCTCATCCCACTTGTACAGCGCCACCCTGTGCGACTTCTCGGTATCGGAATAGACGTATTGTTCGGTGCTGTCGCCGCCGATTCGCCTGGAAAACTTGACCTGGCGCTCGAGTATTACCGCCCGCGTGGTCCGCTCCAGCTTGAGCCGGCCGCTTGCCCCATTGAAGATGGCCGTTTCGATCGTCATGCGCTTATGTGGTACCTCCTCGGTCTTTTTCTCTTCGAGCCCGAACTTCCGCTCCACCTCTTCGAGGAGGTAATACCACTTCTCGTCGTGCAAGGCCGATCCTCCTTCTGCCCGGAACTTATCACTTGCCCGGAACCTATCACAGCACTCCGGGCAATTCAACGAAATATCAGGCGTTTTCCCTGCCCGAAACAATGCATGATACTTAAAACCCCCTTACTATACAAGGGAATTCTCCCTTTTTCGGCTTGACTGGGCCCCCTGGCTGTGCCAGATTAGGGCTGAGGCTTTAGAAAAGTGGGGTGGTAGCGATGTACAGTGAAAAAGTAATGGATCACTTCATGAATCCCCGGAATGTGGGTGAGATGAAGGAAGCCGACGGAGCCGGGACCGTCGGCAATCCTGTGTGCGGCGATATGATGACCTTCCAGATCAAGGTGGAGGACGACAGGCTTGCCGATATCAAGTTCAAGACCTTCGGTTGCGGGGCAGCCATAGCCGTCTCGAGCATGGTAAGCGAGATGGCACTGGGCAAGACCCTCGATGAGGCCATGAAGATCACGAATAAGGACGTGGCCGCTGAGCTTGATGGTCTGCCGTCGAACAAGATGCACTGTTCCAACCTGGGCGCCGACGCCCTGCACAAGGCAATCGAGGACTACCGCAGCAAGACCGGGTCAGGTGGGGAGGATAAGAGCCGTGACGAATGAAGCAGACAAAAGCAAGGAAACCGCCAGAGGCAAGGCCGGTTGTGCGTGCCCCTTCTGTGATACGCCCGTGGAGAATATCGGCCCGCACTGCAAGCCCTGCGGAGTGTCCATAAACTATTGCAGCAGTTGCGGTAAGCCGCTTCCCAAGGGCGAGGAGAACTGCCCGGACTGCAATGCCTGATTGGCCGGTGCTCGACAGGCAATGGCCTCATGCCAACCCAGACCACACGCTCGACCTCCGCGACAAGCAATGCCCTTTCACCATCCTCGAGTTGAGCAAGACCCTTGAAAGCGCGGCCAGCGGCGATCTCATCGAAATCATCCTGGACGGCCCCGCGGCCCTTGAGGATATAGCCCTCTGGTGCCGCAAGACCGGTAATGGCATCGAGGAGCCTCCGGGGGCGGGAAGTTCCGGGGCAGTGGCTTCCGGGGGCCGGGAGCGGTGGATCTACGTGAGGAAACCTTAGATGGCGGCCATGGGGGCATCTTCGGGCTTGAGAGCATTTGTGAACGGCGTGGTTTATCTCGGTGGGGGAGAGACCATCGAGAAGGGCTTCGTGGTGTTCCGTGGGGCCACCATCGAGGAGGTCGGCTCTTCCTCGGCCTTCGTGAAGCGCCCGGGCATGGACATCATCGACCTGGGCGGGAAGTTGCTGCTTCCGGGCCTTACCGACTCCCATCTGCACCTGGTACCCTACTCCGTAATCCTGACCGGGCTTGACGTTTCCGGTACCAGCACCCTTGAGGAAGGCCTGGACATGATCAGGGCCCACGTGGCGAACCTGCCCAGGGAAGTCTGGCTGAGCGGTGGCTGGCTCCGCGGGCGGGGTTGGGACAAGCAGCGCTGGGGGCTGGATGGGTTCCCCACCAGGGAGATCTTGGATGAGATCGCACCCGATAATCCGGTTGCGCTCTATAGCAGAGACGGCCACCTCATGTGGGTCAATTCTCTTGTCATTGAGAGGTTCGCCCTGGAGGAGTTGGTGGGGCATATCGAGGGTGGGGAGATAGAGGTCGACGCGAAGGGCCGGCCCACCGGCATCTTGAAGGAGAAGGCCGGCCTGATCGTTTCAAGGCAGTACAGTGAAGAGGAAGAGGCCCAGGCCGTGCGGGCGATCAAGGCTGGCTGCGAGCGGCTTGCCTCGCTGGGTCTTACGGGTGTTCATACCGTGATCGATTCGGATGACGCCCGGGT
>JAUVJV010000172.1 GCA_030592245.1 Candidatus Eiseniibacteriota bacterium | reverse complement strand
CGCTCTCGGTCATGGAGAATGTCGGTCTTGGCCTTACAGAGCACACCGACCTGAGTGATGAGGAGATCAGGAAGATAGTCTGTGAAAAGCTGGAGATGGTGGGGCTTGGCCGGCTGGAGGACAAGAAGCCGGCAGAGCTCAGTGGCGGTATGAAGAAGCGCGTGGGCCTGGCGAGGGCCATAGCCATGGATCCCCCGGTGGTGCTCTACGATGAGCCCACCACGGGCCTGGATCCCATCATGGCCGATGTCATAAACGGGCTGATAAGAGATCTCCAGAAGCGGCTGGGTATCACCTCGATCGCGGTGACTCACGACATGACGAGCGCATATAAGATTGGTGATAGACTGGCTCTGTTATATGATGGCAAGATAATATTTGAGGGCACGCCCGAGGAGACCAGGTCGACCTCGAATGAGCTGGTCCGGCAGTTCATTGAGGGCAATGCTCAGGGCCCCATACCGATTTACGAGGAGTGAGGAGAATGGCGAGCAGCAGATCGACAGAGATTAAGGTCGGGTTTGGAGTCATACTCTCCGCGATCATCCTTGTCGCGGGCGTGATGTGGATAGGGGATTTTCGCTTCAGCCGGAAGTTCGTGACCTATACGGTGTTCTTCGAGGAAGTGGGTGGGCTCGGTGAGGGGGATCCAGTTGCCATATCCGGGCTGGACATGGGGAAGGTGGATGTCATAGAGCTGGAGGGGGGACGTGTGAGGACAGACCTCATGATCGAGGAGGATGCTGTGCTTAAGAGCGACTGCAGGGTCGAGATCCGGAGCATGGGCCTCATGGGCGAGAAGTACATCTACATCCTGCCAGGTGAAGCCAGCGAAGTCCTGGCTCCCGGATCGGTCCTGGAAGGCGAGCACAGGGCTGACCTGTCCGAAGTTGTGGCTGGCATGGGCGACATCATGGATGACATGATGGTGGCCTGGCAATCGCTGAGGGAGCTGATAACTGGCATGGAAGATGAATCCAGCCTGGGTGAGAGCCTGGCCAAGCTCAATGAGGTAAGTGACGAGATACTTGTCCTCCTGAGGGAGAACAGGGACGACATCAGGAGCACCACCAGGGACCTTAAATCCGTATCCGCCGACCTGAATGAAGTGGTCGGGAAGAGGAAGCAGGACCTCGCGGATGGTATTGACAAGTTCGCGAGCGCCGCCGCGCGCCTCGATTCCCTGACCATTTCGCTCCAGAGTGTTGCCAAGGGCCTTGATGAGGGCGAGGGGACCCTCGGGATGCTGATCAAGGAGAAGAATCTGCACGAGCAGATGGAATCCACGCTCGAGAACATGAATGACTTGATTACCGATATCAAAGCTAATCCCGAGCGTTATATTACTATAGAGATATTCTAGCGTAGACGTGTTCTGACGTAGATGTGTTCTGATGGCCTTCATTACAGATCTGGCCGGGAGGTTGCAGCCATAGTACTGGCGATACGCATAGCCCTGCTGTCGCTTTTCAGCCTGGCAGGCTATTACTTTTTTGGATCGCTCGGATGGCCCGGGTGGCTGGGTCCCTTCGCGGGTTTCGGCGTGGGCTTGTCCATAATCTATGTCGAGATACAGCTCGAGGAGCGATCGGGCCGGGAGATCCTCGCCGGGGTGCTCGGGCTGATCCTGGGTCTCGTGGTTGCCCTGCTCATCGGCTGGGTGGTGCTTCAGGTCCCGGCGGTTTCGAACTATCCGCCCGGCCGATACATCATCATTGCGATGGCCCTTATCCTGGGTTATTTGGGTGGGGTGGTGGCCATGCGAAAGAGCAAGGAAATCAGATTCTCATCGGAGCACGCGGGGGAGGCGGGGGAGGCTGTCGCCACGAAGATCCTGGATACCAGCGTCATAATCGACGGGCGGATAGCTGATATTTCAGAGAGCCATTTCATAGAGGGCAAGCTGGTGATACCCAAGTTCGTGCTGGATGAGCTTCAGCAGATTGCGGACTCATCCGATTCCCTCAAGCGCACCCGCGGGAGGCGAGGCCTCGAGATTCTGAGAAGAATGCAGCTCAGGAAGGATCTCGAGGTGGTCGTCGATGACTATGATCCGGACGGTTCCGACGATGTGGACTCCAAGCTGGTCACCATCGCCCGGGAGCGGGGTGCGAGGATAGTGACGAATGATTTCAACCTCAATAAGGTTGCTGAGCTGCACGGAATCAAGGTTCTGAACGTGAACGTGCTGGCCAATGCATTGAGGCCGGCCGTTCTGCCTGGTGAGGAGATGAGCGTGCGGATCATGAAGAAGGGCAGGGAGGCCGATCAGGGAGTGGGCTACCTGGATGACGGGACGATGGTGGTTGTGGAAGGCGGGAGCACCCTTCAAAACCGCATGGTAGCGGTGATCATCACCAGCGTACTTCAGACAACAGTAGGGAGGATGATCTTTGCAAAGGTCAAATAGAAGGCGAACGAAGGAAAGAGAGCCTCGCAAAGAGAAGGAGTCTCGCGGAGATAATGAGATAGTGGGCGCGATTGTGGTCGGGGCCGGAGAGGGGCAGAGGATGAGTGGGAGGGGCAGGAAGCAATTCGCCAAGATCGGCGGGAAGCCCCTGATGGCCTACACTATCGAGATCTTCGAGGCATCTCCGGCGGTGGACCACATCGTGATAGTCGTCCCGAGGGACTCGGTGGAGTTTGCGAAGGAAGAGATCGTGGAGGCCTGCTCCTTCAAGAAGGTCCGCGATGTCGTCTATGGCGGCGAGACACGGCAGCAGTCGGTACAGGCGGGCCTTAAGGTGCTCAAGGATAAGACCAGGTGGGTGATTATCCACGATGGCGTAAGGCCCCTGGTCTCGGAAATCATGATAAAGAGAGTGCTGGATGCCGCGCAGAATACCGGTGCCGCCATAAGTGGCGTTGCCGCGAGGGACACGATCAAGCAGGTGGAGAGCGGCCAGATTGTGGGAACCCTTGACCGCAGGCTCCTCTGGCTGGCCCAGACGCCTCAGTGCTTTCGCTATGATATCATAACCAGCGCTCACAAGCGGGCCGCCGGGGACAGGTTTGCCGCCACGGATGATGCCGCTCTGGTGGAGAAGTACGGGACCAAGGTTGTTGTTGCCGTCGGCAGCTACTCGAACTTGAAGATAACCTCTCCTGAAGACCTGCCTCTCTTTGAGTATTTCCTCAAGGCTGAGAACAGGTTGAAGCTCGACGCCGCCCAGAACAAGAAGAGGCCCAGGCAGAGACAGCAGAGAGGGCGTCGGCCAAGGACGAGGAGGAAGCCGGTTGGTTAGAGTCGGGCTGGGTTACGATATCCACAGGCTCTCGGAAGGGCGCCGCCTGGTGATCGGCGGGGTCGAGATTCCCCACGAGAAAGGCCCCGAGGGTCATTCCGATGGCGACGTCTTGATCCACGCCATTATAGATGCCATCCTGGGCGCCTCCGCCAGGGGGGACATAGGCTCTCACTTTCCTGATACCGATTCGGAGTATAAGGACATTGCGAGCACCGAATTGCTCAAACGTGTGAGCGAGAAGGTCGCGAAGGTGGGCAGGGTGGAATACGTGGACAGCGTCGTGGTGATCGAGCGGCCGAAGCTTGCGCCGTACATCGTGGAAATCCGCAAGGCACTTGCGGGCGTGCTCGAGATTCCTGGAGAGAAGATATCGATCAAGGCCAAAACCGCAGAGGGCCTCGGTGCGGTCGGCAAGGAGGAAGCCATCGAGGCTTATGCCGTCGCAATGGTCGATGTATAGCGGTTTTGGGTTTCCTGTAGCGTCTTTAGAATAGGAGAGCCATTCTTTAGCGCCGCCACTCCTCCGGCAATGCACGGTTTGGCGCCGCTTAACGGCTTGTGACGGCGCATCCAGCGGCCAGGAAAGCTCCAATGCAGGAAACATTTGAGGGGGTAGAGGTGAAAGTACTGGTCCTGATGGGAGGCATGTCGGCCGAGAGGGAGATCTCGCTCTCGACGGGCCGCGCCGTAGCCCGGGGCCTTGCCGATGCCGGCTATGCTGTGGATATATATGACCTCGACCCCGGCGCGGGTCGAGACATCCTCGATCTCATCAACTCTCCGGTCCTTGCCGATGCCGGCGTGGTGTTCATCGCCCTTCATGGCGGAGAGGGAGAAGATGGGAGAATCCAGGCCCTGCTCGAGCTCCTGGGCAAGCCCTTTACCGGCTCGGGCGTCCGCTCAAGCGCCGTCTGCATGGACAAGGCAATCTCCAAGACCATCTTCGACAAGCACGGCATAGGCACGCCCGCCTGGACACATCTCATGGATGATGTTGCCGATATCGAGACCGTGAAAAAGGCTGTCTCGGGCGTCGGCGGACTGCCGGTTGTGGTTAAGCCGGTGGACCAGGGCTCGACCATAGGAATATCGATTGTCCGCCGGATGTGTGACCTGGAGAGTGCGATAGCGCTTGCCCGGCAGTATTCCCCGGGCTTAATATTGGAGGAATACATCGAGGGAAAGGAACTGAGCGTCCCCATCATAGAAGATCAAGTGTATCCCGTGATCGAGATCAAGCCCCGGGAGGGCTTCTACGATTACGAGCGCAAGTACACCAGGGGGATGACGCTCTACGACTGTCCGGCGGATATCGACGAGGGCGTTTACCGGATGATCCAGGCAGCCTCCATCAAGGCTTACAGGGTCCTGGGTTGCGAGAGCTTCGCCAGGGTAGACCTGAGGCTGAGCCCGGACAATGAGCCCTATTTCCTCGAAGTCAATACTGTGCCGGGGATGACCGAGACGAGCCTCGTTCCGATGGGGGCAGAGGCGATGGGGATTTCATTCCCCCAGCTGGTTGACCGGATCACTTTGTATGCATTGAAGAAGGCAGGCATTAACTCCCAGAGAACCGGAGGATAAGAGTGATGGACGCAACGCAGGAGATGTTCAAGGAGCTGACCGAGACTACAGGCCCCTCAGGATCCGAACATGAGGTGGCGAAGGTCATCGAGAGACACCTCAAGCCCTATGCCGAGATAAGCCATGACCGGCTGGGGAGCATAATCTGTATGAAGGAAGGCACCTCGCAGAGGCCGAGAATCATGCTTGCCGGCCACATGGATGAGGTGGGCTTTCTCGTTAAGCAGATAACCAAGGAAGGCTTCATAAAGTTCATCCCTGTGGGTGGATGGTGGCCGCACGTTGTCCTGGGCCACCGCGTGATCGTCCAGACGCGCAAGGGCCCGGTGGCGGGCGTTGTGGGCTGCAAGCCCCCGCACGAGCTCGAGGACGACGAACGCAAGAAGGTGATGGATTTCAAGGACATGCATATAGATATAGGCGCTGCCCTCAGGTTTGATGTCGTCAAGAAGCTCGGGGTGAGAGTCGGGGATCCGATCGTGCCCTGGAGCCCGTTTGAGGTAATGGCAAACCCCAAAATGTACATGGCCAAGGCTTGGGATGACCGCATAGGCTGCGCCCTTATGATCGATGTGATCAAGAAGTTTGCGAAGGCGAAACATCCCAACACCATCTTCGGCGTGGGAACGGTCCAGGAAGAGGTGGGTTTGCGCGGCGCCCAGACCAGCGCGGCCGTGGTGGACCCCGACGTCGGCTTTGCCCTGGAAATTGGGATCGCCCACGACACCCCGGGTTTCGGCATCGACGATGAGGAGGCCCTGGGTGCGGGTGTGGCCATATATGTTTTCGACCGCAGCATGATTCCCAACCGGAACCTCCTGGATCTGGTGATCGACACGGCCACCAGGAAGAAGATACCCTTCTCCCTGGCGTCCATAGCCAAGGGCGGTACCGATTCCGGGAGAATCCATCTTAACCGGGCGGGAGT
>JAUVJV010000011.1 GCA_030592245.1 Candidatus Eiseniibacteriota bacterium | reverse complement strand
TCCTTGAGGAGCACGGTGGCAAAGAGCAGGATGAAGACCGTACTGGTCTGGTTCAAGATGGAGGCGATTCCGGTCAGGGTGTATTTCATGCCGGTTATCCAGGCGATCAGCGCCATGTAAGACCCCAGCAGGGTCGCGGGCAATGAGAACCTCCATGAAGCTGAAGGCTTAAACACCGAGAAGGACTTTCTGTAGCGCGGTATCACGATGGCTGCCGGTATCAGGACCGCGAGGGAGCCTACCTGTCTTATCGCGGTGGCCCAGAGCACGGACGAGCGAACCAGCACGGGCTTGGCGATCACGATGCCGAAAGCCACTGTTGCCATGGCGAGAATTCCCCACATTACGCCGAGCGCTATCTGCCTGCGCGAAGCTCCCTCCGGGGGCTTGTACTTTGCAGCCACGATCACCCCGGATGCGATAAGCCCCATCCCCGCAAACTGCCAGGGTCCCAGCCTCTCATCTATCATGAGGAAGGCCATGATGGTGACGAACGGGGAATACACGCACCCTGTGATAGCGGATATCCCGGCCCCGATCATGTTAAGACTCTTGTGAAGCAAAGTGTCCGCGACGGCGATCGCGATGATCCCGCTGGCGAACAGGATCAGATAATCTGAGACTGGCGCACCGGACAGAATGGGCTGTCTCGCAACGACAAGCGTAATAAGGAACAGCGGAACAGTTATGGCCACCCTGAAGAGATTGAGCGCAAAAGGAGACACGGTCTCGCCGGACTTTCGCAGGAATATGACGGCCATGGCCCAGATTATGGCTGCCAGTATTGAGAAGAATTCACCCACCGTGTTTCCGTCCTTCCGGGGAAGCATTTCAGATGTACCCGATGTTCGAGTGTGGGGATTATGGCACAGCATCACAGGTCCGCCAAAACAAATATGTTGACAAGCAGGGGAACGAGCGGGTATCATCATCATTCAAGTATGGTAGAAGTCAAGAAGGAGTAACGATCTAACCGTAACCGGGTGATCGATCATGGGCATCTAACTTAATCGATCCAGAAGGACTCGGACCTAGGAGGAGTACTATGATCATGTTTCTCAGTATTCAGCCTTTCGGGGTGAATACCCTCCTCGAGTGGTCCGCCGGTTATGGAGGTGGTCGAAGGCAACTCTAAGTAGCCATTCAAGACTTCAACTCAGCCGTCGGATCGCCAAGATGGTCCGGCGGGTTTTTGCATTTGGTACAGGCGCTGCCGCGCCGGGAGACGCGACGCCACAGGCTGACGAAGGGGAAGATCGAAGAGAGATGGAATCAGCTTATTACGAAGATGACAGGCATGATGGGATCAGCTCCAGGCAGGCCCTGAAGCGGTTGCTTCCGTTGCTCAAGCCTCATTGGAAGTGGCTGCTGGTCTGCTTTGGACTGCTGACCGTCTCCAAGGGAGTGTACCTGGCGGGGCCGAACCTGATCCGCCGCGCCATCGATGTCGACATAGGTGGGCGCGACTACGGTGGGCTGGTCAATACAGTACTCCTGTATGTTCTGGTGCAGGGTATCTTCCTGGTCACCAACTACCTGTTCCGCTTGAGGATGGAAATCATCGGGCAGAAGGTGATGATCCTGCTCAGGCGGCGGCTCTTCGATCACATCATGCGCATGTCGGTGTCGTTCTTCGACCGGAACCCGGCAGGGCGCCTGATGGCCCGCGTGGAGTCCGATACCGAAGCTCTGCGGAAGATGTTCACGAACACGGTGGTCGGGATGATCGGGTCGCTGATGCTGGTGGTTGGGATGTTCTTATGGATGTTCATCGTGTCCCCGAGGTTGAGCCTGGTGGTGGCGATCATCATTCCGGTGACCTCGGTCGCGCTCTATTTCTATCACCGGTTAACGACGCCCAAGTGGCTCGAGATCAGGAAACGGATGGCTGATGTGACCGCTTCGCTTACCGAGTTCATGCAGGGAATGGAGATCATCCAGATCTTCGACCAGGCAGACGAAGTCCAGAAACGCATGGACGAGACCAACAGGAGAAAGTACCGGCCCCAGCTCGTGGCCGAGCTGATCGTGGTGGGCATGTTCAACTTCATATTCTTTATGGAGACCTTCATCATCGCGCTGGTGCTGTACTTTGGCACGCGCTGGGTTGGGGCCGGGGCGGGGGCCGGGGCTGGAGGGCTTACGATCGGGACCCTGGTGATGTTCATAACCTATGTGCGGATGCTCTTTGAGCCCGTTCACATGGTCGCAGAGGAGGTCTCTGTGATCCAGAAGGCTGCAGCAGGAGCGAAACGGATTTTCGGGCTTCTCGACACCGAGGAGAAGGTGCCCGAGGCCGCGGAGCCCGTGACGTGGCCTGGGTTCGACTCGGAGATAAAGTTCGAGAATGTGTGGTTCTCGTATACGGGTGATGACAACTATGTTCTAAAGGATGTTTCCTTCACGGTCCCGAGGGGTAAGCGCTATGCCCTGGTCGGGGTCACGGGTGGGGGCAAGTCTACGGTGATAAACATGCTTCTCAGGTTCTATGACCCGCAG
The DNA here is from genome assembly GCA_030592245.1 of Candidatus Eiseniibacteriota bacterium. GTDB lineage: Bacteria > Arandabacterota > Arandabacteria > Arandabacterales > Arandabacteraceae > JAUVJV01. The sequence continues at coordinate 12,239 of JAUVJV010000011.1, read as the reverse complement.
AAGGGACGAATCCTGGTGGATGGAATCGACATACGCGAGATATCCTTGAGGAACCTACGCGGGAAGTTCGGACTGGTGCTCCAGGATATCTTTCTGTTCCCCGGGGACGTGGCAAGCAATGTCGCGCTCTCTTTCGGGACGACGGATCCCGACAGGGTGGCTGAGGTTTGCCGCACGGTCTCTGCCGACAGGTTCATCGAGACCATGCCGGACAGGTACGAGACCGAGCTCTCCGAGCGCGGTGCCAACTTGAGCCGCGGCGAGCGGCAGCTCCTGTCCTTTGCAAGGGCTCTGCACTTCGATCCCGAGGTCCTGATCCTGGATGAGGCCACCAGTTCGGTGGACCCTGAGACCGAACGCCTGATTCAGGACGGGCTTGCGACCCTGATGCGGGGCCGCACCTCGATCGTGATCGCGCACAGGCTGTCCACGATCCTCAACGTGGACAGGATCCTGGTAATGCGTGAGGGGGAGATCATCGAACAGGGGACGCATCACGAGCTGGTGGCCGCGGGCGGGTACTATTCGAAGCTCGCGCAGCTTCAGTTCGCGCCCAATAACAGAAATGGGAACATGAACGGAAACAAGAATGGGGTGAGGAAGGCATGCTGAGATATTTCAGATGGTTCTGGCGATACTACCGGAATCATAAGCGGCCGCTCGGCATATTCCTGACGGTATCGTTCCTGAGCAGTGCGCTGCTGGTATTGCAGCCCATACTGCTCAAGAATATTTTCGACCTGCTTCATTCAGGGGAAATAAGACCGACCAGGCTGCCGTTTGTCAGCAGCTGGGTGGAGGCCGTTGCAGCCGGCCGCATCGAAAACTACGTGATCATGCTTATCGTGGTGGGCTTGGCCGGGTTTGTCATTCGCTCGTTCCTGATCGGGTACAGGGCCTACATGAACACCCGCCTCGAGTGGGAGTTCAGACAGCACGCCTTCGAGGACATAACCAGGAAGGGGCCGGATTTCTTTAACCGTTTCAAGACCGGGGACCTTATCACCAGGATGACGGACGATGTCGGCGAGGACAAGCTGGCGTGGTTCGCGTGCAGCGGGATCTTCAGGTTCTATGAGGCGTTGACCCTGATCGTTTTCAGCATCATCATGATGTTGTTCATAAACCCGACACTCACGGCCTGGACTGCAGGGCCGCTTCCTATCCTGGTCCTTATCTACATGAAGAGCTCGTCGGTGCTGCACCACCGTTTTGACTTTCTCCAGAAGAGGATATCAATCGTCAATGACATCATGGAGGCCTGCTTCTCCGGAATCCGGGTGATCAAGGCCTATGTCGGGGAAGAGGACCAGCGGAGCCTGTTCGGTGACGCCACCGAGAAACGCAAGCAGGCCGAGATATCCGCCGTCCGGTCGCATACCATAATCGAGTCGTTGTGGATGTACATCTGGCAGATTGGGATCGTGATCGTGTTGCTCGCCGGGGGCTATTATGTGATCAATGGCAGTCTCTCCATTGGGGAGTTCATCGCCTTCGACTCCTATGTGCTCTTCCTGATCTATCCCATGTTTGACGTGGGCAACTTCCTCGTGAGGGGCCTGCGGGCTACGGTTTCGGTGGACAGGTTGGTGGAGCTCGAGGAGCACCCGCCGATGATCGATCCGGTCGAGGCTGCCGAGGGGGTGTCGGGTACACCCAGGGGGCACGTGTCTTTTGATTCGGTCTCCTTCCACTTCCCGGGACAGGAGCGGGAGATCTTGAGTGATGTCTCCTTCGAGGTCAAGGCGGGCGAGCGGGTATCGCTTGTCGGCCGCGTGGGATCGGGCAAGAGCTGGGTGGTCAGGCTGATCCCGCGGCTCGTGGATCCTACTGGAGGCAAGGTGATGATAGACGGAGAGGACCTGAGGGATTACAACATCCACAGCGTCCGGCGCCACATAGGATATGTGCCCCAGGAGCCGATCCTCTTTTCCGACACGGTGGAGAACAACATAAGGTTCGGTCGTCCGGACATAGACGATGAGACCGTGGCCTGGGCCGTGGATGTGTCCCAGCTTCGCGATGAGATTGAGAGTTTCCCGGATGGGTTACGCACCCGGATCGGCGTCCGCGGGATGTCGATCTCCGGCGGCCAGAAGCAGAGGCTGGCTCTTGCCAGGGCCCTGGTCGGACGGCCACGGGTCCTCATACTCGATGACTGCACGTCCGCCCTGGATGCAAATACCGAGGCGGTACTGTGGGACAGGCTGCATGAGGTGATGCCTGACCTCACGTGTTTCATCATCACTCACAGGCCGGCCACGCTGGAGCTCAGCGATGACATCATCGTGCTGGACCGGGGAATGATAGTGGAGAGAGGGAATCACGATGACCTGGTACGGAAACGGGGGCTTTACTGGAAGCTCTACGAAGAGATAAGGCTGGAAGAGGCCGTCGAGGGCACGGGTGGGGATCAGGCACCCTCCGGCAATTGACTTGCCGGCCATGCCGGGTTAGGATGTGCACGTGAACCCTGATCGCCTTAGGAAACAGCTCGGTTTCGTCACCGAGATAGACAAACTCAAGCACGTTCTCAGGCGTACGGTCACCATAGATGAAAACCGCAACGAGAATGATGCCGAGCACTCCTGGCACCTGGCCACCATGGCGGTCCTTCTGGCCGAGTATGTGACAGGCGAGCCCGTCGATCTCCTCCGGGTAGTCAAGATGGTGCTCGTGCATGACATCGTGGAGGTCGACGCCGGAGATACCTACTGCTATTCCGGGGCCGATCCCGCGGAGAAGCTCGATCGCGAGACCAGGGCCGCCGATCGTCTCTTCAATTTGCTGCCTGCCGACCAGGCCGGGGAGCTCAGGGCCCTGTGGGACGAATTCGAGGAGCGCGCCACGCCAGAGGCGCGCTATGCCAACGCTCTGGACAGGCTGCAGCCTTTGCTTCTTAACTACCATGCTCTCGGCAAGACCTGGCTCAAGTACGGAGTGACCAGAGATCAGGTCCTGAAACGTGCGCATCCCATCAAGGAGAGCGTTCCGGCCCTCTGGGAATTCGCCGAGAACCTGATCGAGGATGCCGTGCGCAGGGGCATCCTCAGCAAATAGTCGGCAAATAGACTGAAGGGGTCACCTCGACCCCTGAGATAGGCCCCGCGACTCAATGCGGTTGTCTCATCAATGCGGCTGTCTCAAGCCTGATGCGGTTGTCTCATCAATGCGGCTGTCTCAAGATTGATGCGGTTGTCTCTTCAATGCGGCGATCTCAAGATTGATGCGGTTGTGCAGAACTCCGTTCGGTAGTATAATGAAATGCCAGACCACAGGCTGATGGCTTCCCGAATCAAGGAGGGATCTGCCCATGTTAAGAATTGCTCTGTTTCTTATGATATCTGTTGGACTCACTCTGGGAGCCGCCACGGCGGATACCATCCTGGTTCCTGCCGGTTCCACCTGGAAATATCTGGATGATGGAAGTGACCAGGGAGTTGCCTGGCGGGATTCCGGCTTTGCCGACACGGGCTGGGCAAGCGAACTTGCCCAGTTGGGTTACGGCGACGGTGATGAGGCAACCACGGTTAGCTATGGCCCCGATCCCAACAATAAGTATGTAACGACCTATTTCCGACACAGCTTCGACGTGGCCGATCCTGACCAGTTCGTCATTCTAGATCTTCGCCTCCTGAGGGATGATGGGGCCATCGTGTATCTGAACGGTGTGGAGGTGGAGCGGTCCAACATGCCGTCGACCGGGGTAGGCTATCTGAGCTTTGCGCCGGGGACGGTCGCCGGTACTGACGAGACCACTTTCTTTCAGTCATATATCTACCCGACCGGGATAGTGGCCGGAGGCAATGTGCTTGCCCTTGAGATTCACCAGAGAAGCCTCACCAGCTCGGATATCAGTTTTGACCTGGAGCTCACGGGACTCACCACGCTACCCGACCTGATGCGAAAGGCACCCTATGTACTGTATGCGGACAATAATACAAGGATGCGGATTCACTGGCAGCTGATCCTGTCGGATACCTGCCTGTTCGAGTGGGGGGAAGACACGACCTACTCCCGTGGAAGTTCCGAGATTGCCGAGTATGGCGCCGACCATCAGTTCTCGCGCACGATCGCCGGGCTCACTCCGGGGGAGATGTACTACTACCGTGTAACCGCCGGCGGGTATGAGTACACGGGTTCCCTCCGGGCCGCGCCTCCGGCCGATGCCATGCAGGTCAAGTTCTTCGCCTATGGTGATACCCGCACCTACCCTGCAGACCACGACGCCGTGGCTGCCGGAATCGTATCGAAATACACCGCCGACCCGGACCTCCAGACCATGATAATCAGTGTCGGAGACCTGGTGAATGACGGTGATATCGAGTCCGACTGGGACAACCAGTTCTTCAGCCCGGCCTACGGAAATATCCAGGAGATGCTCGGTGATCTCGCTTATCAGGCCTGTATGGGAAACCATGAAGGATCAGGGGATCTCTTCAGGAAGTACTTCCCATATCCATTCGAGTCCGACAGGTACTGGTCGTTTGACTATGGGCCGGCGCACTTTGTGGTGGTGGATCAATATGTGAGCTATACAACGGGCTCGGCCCAGCTGACTTGGATCGAAAACGATCTTGCGACGACTGCAAAGCCCTGGAAGTTCATCTATCTGCACGAGCCCGGCTGGGGGGGCGGTACACATTCCAACAACACCACGGTGCAGAGCTATATTCAGCCCCTCTGCGAGCTGTATGACGTTTACATGGTGTTTGCCGGGCATAATCATAACTATGTGCGGGCGCTGGTCAACGGGGTGCATCACGTGACCACCGGTGGCGGTGGCGCGCCGCTCTATAGCCCAAACCTGACCTGGCCGAACGTTGTTACTGGAACCAAGGCCCATCACTTCTGCATGATCGAGATCGATGGGGGAGAGCTTCACTTTTCGGTGATCACCGCCCAGGACAGCCTCATCGACTCGCTTACGATAGCTCTGCCGGATGCCGGTATCCCCGACAGAGAGGATGCCGTCACAGATAGAGCTTTCGACCTCGGTGCCGCCGCACCCAACCCCTTTCACCAGCATACCGAGATAGAGCTCTCTCTATCCCGGGAGTCGGATGTCAGGGTAGCCATCTACGACGTGGATGGCCGTGTGGTGCGGAACCTGATAGACAGCCGTCTCGGACCTGGCAAGTACCTGGTGGAATGGGATGGGATGGATGATGTGGGATTCGCGGCCCCGCCGGGGATCTACTTCTGCAGGGTCGAGGGCGCCCGGAACGTGGATGTGGGGAAACTTGTGCTGCTGAAGTGATATGGGTCCGGCTGATGTCAATCCTCCTTTTCTAAAGGGCAGGAGAGCAGTTTACCGACAATCATCAAACTGATATCCGCGAGTTGACTGCTGCGCTCCGAAATCCTGTGAGATTCAAACTCCACTGTGCTATCATGCGCTGGACATGCACGTGGATGCATCCACAGAGAAAGGAGAGGCCGGCGTCATGAAGGCGATGGTGCTTAACAGACTGTGTGACCTTTCCTCATGTTCCGAACCGCTCGAGTTGACCGATCTCCCCGATCCCGTCCCCTCCAGGGGCGAAGTGCTGATCCGTGTTTCAGCCTGCGGGGTCTGCCACACGGAGCTGGACGAGATAGAGGGACGGACATCTCCTCCGAAGTTTCCCGTGGTGCCGGGGCACCAGGTCGTCGGAAGCGTTGAGCACTCAGGCGAAGGTGTCACCACGCTCCGGCCTGGCGACAGGGTTGGCGTGGCGTGGGTGTATTCGGCCTGCGGTGAGTGCAGATTCTGCCGGGAGGGAAACGAGAACCTGTGCAGCGACTTCAGGGCGACGGGCAGGGACGCCGACGGCGGCTATGCCGAATACATGACCGTCAGAGAGGACTTCGCCTATCCGATTCCGGATGTATTCACCGACTCCGAGGCCGCCCCGCTCCTCTGCGCCGGGGCGATCGGCTACAGGTCCATGAGGCTCACCGGTCTCAAGGATGGTGAGCGACTGGGTCTGACCGGTTTCGGAGCCTCCGCCCACCTGGTTCTCAAGATGGTAAGGCACCGGTATCCGGGATCAGAAGTTTTTGTCTTTGCCAGGAGTGAGAAGGAACGGGCATTTGCCACCGAGCTGGGAGCTGCCTGGACAGGCGACACCGAAGAAGAACCTCCGGAGCTCCTCCGGGCAGTGATCGACACCACGCCGGCCTGGAAGCCCGTCGTTGAGGCCCTCAAGCACCTCGAGCCCGGCGGGCGGCTCATCGTAAACGCCATCCGCAAGGAGGAATCCGATAAAGAATATCTCCTGAAGCTCGACTATCCGACGCATCTCTGGTGCGAGAAGGAGATAAAGAGCGTCGCCAATGTGGCCAGGCGGGATGTGATCGAGTTTCTCGCGCTGGCCGCAGAGATTCCCATCAAGCCGGAAGTTCAGGAATTCAGGCTTGAGGATGCGAACAGGGCGCTGCTGGAGGTCAAGACTGGAAGGATCCGGGGAGCCAAAGTCCTTCGAATGTAACCGAAATTCACAATCCGGTACCTGACCCCTTTTTGATGAATTCTATTGTATCCCTGGAATTCCTTCGAGTATGATTGCTTGATGGGTCAGGATGTGTCCTGTATATTGAGAGTGATTGGCAATGTAAGATCTGGAGATGATGAGCGATGAAGCTACCTACTAAGATCCGTTATGCGGTGCGGGCAGTGGTGGAGCTTGCTGGGCGGGACCAGTCTTCTCCGACGCCGGTGAAAGACCTGGCCAAAGCTCAGGAACTGTCTGCCAAGTATGTGAAGCAGCTGATGAACCGGCTGCAGAGAGCGGGTATTGTCAAGGGGCACCCGGGCATCCATGGCGGGTACACCCTCGCAATGAACCCTGAGGATATAACCCTGTTCGGCATCTACCAGGCGCTTGACGTGTCACTGGTGCTCGTACCCTGCGTCGCGAGCCCGCCGAATTGCGAGCGTATCGGCAAGTGCTCTGCCGGAGTAGTCTGGAAGCGTGTTTATGACTCGCTTGAGGATATTCTCAAGACAACCTCGGTGGCGGAGTTGGCTGTCTCTGAGGGCGGTCCCTGCCTGGGGACTTGGAAATGATCTATCTGGATCACAGCGCAACCACGCCTGTCGATCCACGCGTCTTCGAGGCCATGAAGCCCTTCCTGACCGAGCAGTTCGGGAATCCCTCATCGGTGTACAGGGCCGGACAGGATGTGAGAAGGGCAGTGGAGGATGCCCGGGAGAAGATCGCGGGTCTCCTGGGGGCGAAGCCCAGGGAAATCATCTTTACCAGCGGCGGCACCGAATCCGACAACACATCAATAAAGGGTGTGGCCCTGAACCGGGGCAAAGGCCATGTAATCACGTCCCGGATCGAGCATCCCGCGGTGCTGAAGGCGGTTGGCTGGCTGGAGAAGCAGGATTTCGAAGCCACCTATCTCCCCGTGGATTCCGACGGCCTTGTGGATCCGGACAAGGTCAGGAAGTCGATTCGGGACGACACCATTATCATCTCCATAATGCATGCCAACAACGAAGTGGGCACGATCCAGCCCATAGAGGAGATCGCCGCCATTGCCCACGAGCGGGGCGTGGTCTTCCACACGGACGCGGTCCAGACCTTCGGGAAGCTGCCCATAGATGTGGAAAAGATGGGAATAGACCTGCTCTCGCTCTCGGCGCACAAGATCTACGGGCCCAAGGGTATGGGCGTACTCTACATCAGGAAGGGTACGAAGCTGGATCCCTGCGTGCACGGCGGTCACCAGGAGTGGAGCATGCGGGGTGGGACTGAGAATGTCGCCGGCATAGTGGGTCTGGGTAAGGCCGCGGAAATCGCGATGACGGAGATGGCCCCGGACGAGAAGCGAATCAGGGGTCTGCGCGACAGGCTGGAGAGCGAGCTTGCCGGGAAGATCACCGATATGTTGCTCAACGGACACAGGGAGAAGAGGCTCTACAGCCTCACGAACATCTGTGTGAAGTTCGTTGAAGGGGAAGCCATGTTGCTGAGGCTCGACTATGAGGGAGTAGCTGCTTCCTCGGGATCGGCCTGCACGTCCGGATCACTCGAGCCATCCCATGTCTTACTGGCGATGGGCCTGCCGGCCGAGATCGCGCACGGCAGCCTGAGATTCAGTCTGGGCAAGGCCAACACGGAGCAGGACATCGATAAGGTCATCGAGGTGCTTCCACCCATAGTGGAGAAGCTCAGGGCGATGTCCGCTTTCCCCAGGTAGATGCTGCTCAAGCCGCGGAAGGACAATGGCTGAGAAAACCCTGAAGCAGAAGGTGCTGGAGCTTAAGCGCGCCAAGGGCGCTCTCCTCCTGGTCCACAACTACCAGGTTCGGGAAGTCCAGGAGGTCGCGGACTTCCTCGGCGACTCTCTGGAGCTGGCCCGGAAGGCGGTGGAGGTCAATAAGAACCTGATCGTCTTTTGCGGCGTGAAGTTCATGGCCGAGACGGCGAAGATCCTGAACCCCCAGGCCAGGGTCCTGATTCCGCGAGCCGATGCAGGCTGTCCGATGGCGGACATGATCACCCGGGACCAGCTGCTGGAGCTGAAGAAGGAGTACCCGGACGCCGTTGTCTGTTCCTACGTAAACACCAACGCTGATGTTAAGGCCGAGACCGATATCTGCTGCACGTCCGCCAATGCGGTAAAGGTGGTGGAGAGTCTCGGGGACCGTCGTGTGCTCTTCACCCCCGATCGCAACCTGGCCTCCTATGTGGGAAGAAAGGTGAACACCGAGATCATTCCCTTCGACGGCTTCTGCTATGTTCACGCCAAGTTCACGGTGGATGACATCAAGGGCGCCCGCCAGGCTCATCCCGGCGCTATCGTGCTGGTGCATCCAGAGTGTGAACCGGAGGTAGTCGACCTGGCCGATCACGTTCTCTCGACCAGCGGGATGCTCCGGTTTGCCGGGGAATCTGATGAACGCGACTTCATCATTGCCACCGAAGAAGGCCTGATCGAGAGAATGGCGCACGAGCTGCCGGACAAGCACTTCTACTCCCCGGGCAGGGCTCAATTCTGCTTCAACATGAAGAAGATCAGGCTCGAGGATGTCTACCGGTCGCTGAATGAAGAGATTTATGAAGTGACCATCGATCCTGAGATAATGGCGAAGGCCCGCACTTCGCTTGAGCGGATGATCTCTGCCAAGTTATAGAGGAACCATCGACTTGGACAGGTACGCACGACATTCAGTCCTACCCTGGTTTGGGCCCGGCGCCCAGCAAGAGCTCGGCGAGAGCTCGGTTCTCATCGTGGGTTGTGGCGGTACGGGGTGCGCATGTTCGGCCTTTCTGGTGCGCGCGGGAGTCGGGACGATCCGCATAAGTGACCCTGATGTCGCCAGTTCCACAGATCTTCACAGGCAGCTGCTCTATACCGAGGATGATGTGGAGAAGGGGAGACCGAAGCTGGTTGCGGCTCGGGAGCGCCTCGGGGCGGCCAATTCCACGGTCGTGCTCGAGGCCGTGGAGGAGAGGTTTGATACCTCAAGCGCGGCCGGGCTGATTGAGGGTATCGATCTGCTCGTCGATTGCAGCGACAATTTCGAGACCAGAATGCTCATAAACGATGTCTGCCTCAAGCACTCCATACCCTGGATCCACGGCGCATGTGTTGGAACGGCCGGCATCGTGATCCCCTTCCCCGGAGGGGAATCTGCCTGCTACAGATGCATTGTGGATCACATTCCCGCTCCCGGGTCGGTTCCTACGAACGAGGAAGCAGGCATTCTCGGCCCCGTCGCGGGCATGACCGGTTCGCTGGAGGCCGCCGAGGCCATCAAGATGCTCCTGAGGCCGGACGCGGTGACCCAGCGGATAGTCCACTTCGATACCTGGTCGCACTTGTATGAAAGCATCGAAGTCCGCCGGAAGCCAGGCTGCCCCGTGTGTGTAGGCCGGAGATTCGAGTACCTGTCCGGCCGGGAAACCCGCTGAGGCCGCCGATGGCCCGAACCGCCGTACTCATGAGCGGAGGCGTGGATTCCTCGCTGGCCGCATGGCTCCTCAAAGATGCCGGAGAGGATCTGACCGGCATCACGGCGAAGATGTGGGAGGGTGGTTCCAGGTGCTGTGACCTCGATGATATCTACCGGGCCGAGAGAGTATGCCACAGGCTCGGCATTCCGCACGTGGTTCTCGATCTCACCTCGAGTTTCGAGCGCTATGTCGTTAAACCCTTTGTCGAATCCTATATGTGCGGACAGACGCCAAATCCCTGCGCGGAGTGCAACAGGGAGGTCAAGATGGGCAGGCTTGTGGGCAGGGTGCTCCGCGCCGGCTTCGACCGGGTCGCCACCGGCCACTATGCCTCCATAGGGTTCCGCGAGGGGCGCCCCCTGCTTTGCGAGCCGCGCGACAGAGAGAAGTCGCAGATCTACTTCCTTTCTCTCGTCCGGCCGGAGATTCTCGATTCCCTTGAGTTCCCGCTTAAGGGCCTGAGCAAGTCCGAGGTTAGCGCAAGGGTAAAGGACCTCGGACTGCCTGTCAGGCAGGGAGAGAGCCAGGACCTTTGCTTCGTGGCCTCAGGACGATATGACGAGCTGCTGGAAGCCCGCTCCGGAGGCTCCGGACCCGGTGAGGTCATCGACACGGGCGGACACGCCGTGGGAACGCACAGAGGCCACCAGGTCTACACCATCGGCCAGCGCTTCGGCCTTAAGGGCAAGCGGTACTATGTCATTGAGAAGCGGGCCGAAGAGAACCAGATCGTAATAGGTGAAAGACATGAAGCCATGATGAGCACCATGGGTGCGAGCAGGCTCAACCTGTTCGTGCCTCTGGATTCGATCGATGGGTCCCGCCTCAAGATCAGGTACCGTTATAACTCGCCTGCTGTCGACGCCAGCATCCTCGAGGCCTCGCCTGAGTGCCTGAGGGTCTCCACTGCAGAACCCTGTTTTGCCCCGGCGCCCGGCCAGATCCTTGCCGGTTATGAGGGCAACTGCCTCATCTTCGGTGGCATCATCGAGACCGCCGCCGAGTAAGGCGGTTGCGCCCGGCCTGTGCACCAGGCCCAAAGGCCTTAAGTCGATTCCCCGCGTTGACGATATAAGGAAAAGGAGTACGCTCAAAAGAAGGGGGAATAGTACTGTGGCCCAGACAAACAAGGTTGCCCTGCGTTATAAGGACGGGCGAGTGATCAAGGGTACCACCCAGGATTTCATGCCTGGCAAACCCATCTTTCATATCCATGCCGCAGGCCAGGACCAGCCCGACGAGGTCAAGGCCGAAGACCTGAAAGCGGTCTTCTTTGTCAAGAATTTCGCCGGCAGGCCGGAATACAGCGAGAGCAGGGAGTTTCCCGAGAAACCGCAGGCCGGTAAGGGGCGCAAGATATCTATCCTTTTTAACGACGGCGAGTTGCTCACCGGCTACACCCTGGGTTATGATCCCAAGCGGCCCGGTTTCTTCGTCATGCCCACAGATGAGATGTGCAATAACGAACGGGTCTATGTCCTGAGATCTGCCGTTCAGGATGTGGGTTTCGGAGTGAAGGCCGAAACCCTGAAGACCCAGGTCAAGGCGAAGAGCAGAGTAATAACCCTTTAACCGCCCCCCCTGTCCCCCCTGCCATTGCGGGAAGCACAGGCGCCGCACGGTACGCCGTCGCGACGGCGACGCTCGATATCCTGTCCACCCCGCCCGGCGGAACGCTTATTCCTACCGCTCCGGCTGCCGGTAGCGCGGCCACCGAGTCTGCAGCGATTCCCACGGCCAGACTGTGTCCGTCCGGCGTGAATCTGCTCGATGCCGGTCACCGCACCCGGTCGGTTGGACTGGAAATGATCCTGCGAACCGGGTAGTATTAGCAAGTATGCTGGCAGATTGAGAAAAGGTGAGGTGGTAAATGGCCAAGAAGCTTGCTGTGCTAACTGCCGGGGGCGACTGCCCCGGGATAAACGCTGTAATCCGCGCCGTGGTCAAGACGGCGATCAATGACTATGGAATGGAGACCATCGGAATCGAGGATGGCTTCCTGGGGCTGATCGAAGAGAGATGGCACCCGCTCGCCTATTCCGATGTTTCCGGGATCATCACGCATGGGGGAACGATCCTGGGCACGTCGAACAAGGCCGATCCTTTCCGGTTCGCGAAGTCCTCAGGCAAGGGTGAGCCCGAGTTCGAGGATGTCTCGGATGCTGTGATGCGCAGCTTCGAGAGTCTTGGAGCCTCGGCCCTGGTGGCAATCGGTGGGGACGGAACCTTGAACATCGCGGAGGGCCTTCAGCGAAAGGGCATGCCTGTGATCGGCATTCCCAAGAC
>JAUVJV010000448.1 GCA_030592245.1 Candidatus Eiseniibacteriota bacterium | reverse complement strand
TTAGGGACGCAGTATCACGTAGGTCGAGCTACTTCCAGAGGGTGGCTGTTTAGATGAGGTAACGCGGATATCTCAACGAACCGTCCGCCAATCCGCTTTGCCACAATCGCTGCCAAATCCCACAACACTACGCTTTCAGACATTTGCCCGGGGAGCCGGACGAGCTTAGAACCCTATCTCACTCACAGGTATAGGCAGCAATACCGCCAAGAATGGTGGGGTCTGGGTTTTGTCCTTGGGGTTCTTGGTGGAGTCGCATAATCGGAGGTTTGTCCGCTCATATCCCGAGATAGTGTAGAGTCAGGGGTGAGGTAGTGTCATCGGTCGCCAGTTCAAACTCGAATGAGGGTGTATTGCGTCCACAATATCCTCGCCCTGGATCCTGTCTTACGGGAGTGTCGGTCCCGCCCCGGGAGGCAAGTTGAAATAGGCCCGACAATGGGGTATATTCGGGTATGCCACAGATGATAAATGTCGCCCGCCGGAGGGCGCAACTGCTTCTGCCGGGGGCTCCGGCCTTTCGCGTGGCTTCAGCCCTTCTCCTGGCTTCGGTGCTCCTCCTGGCTGCCGGCGCAGGCTTTGCGACTCCCGGTACCCGGGGCCAGGCTCATCCCAATATCGTCCTGATCGTGGTGGACGCCATGCGGCCCGACCATCTTGGCTGCTTCGGGTATGAGCGCCCGACCTCTCCCAATATCGACGGGCTGGCCGCCGGTGGAATCGTGTTCGAGACGGCCATAACCCAGGCGTCATACACCAGGGCATCTTTCCCGAGCCTTCTTACTTCGCTCTACCCCTTTCAGCATGGTGTAACCAATTGGGAATCGGCCCTGCCGGAGACCCTGGTGACCCTGCCCGAGGCCCTCGGAGCAAGCGGGTATCACAGCGTTGCCGTAGTGCATGGTACGGTCCTGGCCAAAAGGTTCGGGATCCTCCGGGGTTTCGATGAGGAACTCAGCATGCTGCCCGGCCGGCGCGGGGCTGAGAAGTTGAGTGCCGCGGCGATCGACGCGATAGCGGATGCCCCCGAACCTTTCTTCCTGATGCTTCACCTCTTCGACGCGCACAAGCCCTACAATGCGGGTAAGGAGTATGTCACGGCTGTGCGGGGCGCCTCGAAGGCCGAGCCCTTCCGCTGGAAGGCCAAGGACTATATCGGAATCAGCGAAACACCTGAGCCGGGACAGATAGAAGGGGAGATACTCCTCTATGATGCCAGCATACGCTATGCGGACTATGGCATCGGAAAAGTGCTTGAGCATCTCGAGGCGTCCGGTATCTCGGACCGTACGCTTGTGGTGATAACCGCGGACCACGGCGAGTCCTTCTGGGAACATGGCCTGCCGATGCACAGCACCAATGTCTATGATGAAGTTGCCAGGGTCCCGCTGATCTTCTTCTATCCCGACGGATTCACAACGCCTGCCCGGATATGGGAGCAGGTCAGGCTGATAGATCTCTTTCCCACGTTTGTGGACATTGCGGGCGGGACTCTGCCCGGACAGTGCGAGGGCGCAAGCCTCCTGGGCATGATAGAAGGTGAGGGACGAGAGACCCGGCCCGGGATGTTCCTGCCGCCCGATATGGCCCTTACCGAATGCACGACGCCCCGGGCATTGGCGATGAGATGCCTGAGGACTGCGGAGTACAAGCTCCTGGTGGAGTCGGTGACCGCATCGGCCGAGCTCTATGACCTTCGAGGCGATCCGGCGGAGACCCGTAATATATCAGGATCCGGAATAGCCCTTGAGGATAGCCTGATGAAGCAGATGGGAGAGATTCCCGGAGTCCCTCTCCGGGGGTGGAGGATCGGCTTTACCGGCGGGCACGACAGCGTGACCTTCGAGTGCGAGGTCGAGCTTCCCTATGGCGGCCGCATCACGACTCTCGAGCTCTTAACGGGAAAGGACTCTGGCTCGCTTGCGATCGGGGCGGACAGCACAACGTGTGCTTTTACCTGCCGGGTGGGCGGGCTCGACCTGCTGCTTCTCGATACCAAACCGGCGACGGTACCTATCCGGTTTTCGCTCTCCGACCCGGGGAAGGTTCTTAAAACCGTCCTTGTGGGATCCTCAGATAGCAGGCAGTCCGCAGAGGCCTTCATGGTGGACACCGAATCGGGACTCGGTACGCCCGGGAGCTTCGATGAGCACAGGTGGTCGGGAACTCCGGGTGCGTACGTGTGGTGGCTGCCGGGGCAGCGGCTTGCAAGGCCGGGCCCAACGGAGGCGCTTACGCCAGAAGAGGTAGAGCGCCTGAAGTCACTGGGCTATATCAACTAGCACTCCGTTCCCTGTGAGCAGGGGCTCGACCTCTCCTGGGTCGAGACGCATCATGCGGTAGATGTGGCCTCTTCGGCCCTCCTGCATGACTGGATTGATCCATTCCCAGACAATCTCACCATCCCTGGTGACTTCAAAGACCCTGCCGGTATTGCCCTCGCAAATCAGGGTATTCCCATTAGGCAGGCGCTGCGCTGAGCCCTTGCGCGGGCTGAAAAAGGCCGCGGGAGGAGATGCTGTGTATTCCCACTCAATCGCCCTGCTCAGGGGGTTCACCTCCACGACCTTTGAGTAGCCGCGCACGATCCCATTGTCGAATATGAGTATATTGCCGTTCTCC
>JAUVJV010000412.1 GCA_030592245.1 Candidatus Eiseniibacteriota bacterium | reverse complement strand
GTGGTCTTTTACCTATTTTTTATTACACAAGTGGGAACTTGACCCCAGCTTTGTGAATTCAAGGTCTGGCCACGTTCTACGCCGCTTGACTAAGGACCCCTGTTCTGATATGTTTCTTGCGCGCCGGGGGCCTCCCTCTGGCTTATATCTTGTATTACATTCTCTTATTTTGAGGGGGTAGATGTATGCCTATCGTTAATTCCAAGACCGGCAAGGTCACCAAGGATTACTCCATCGAGGAACTCGAGACTGCAGCCAACGAGATGCGGGGTTATAACCTCATCTCGATTGCCTGCGCGAAGTCAGGGCTTTCCGGGGGGACACTCTCGATAATGGATATCGCGGCGGCCCTGTATCTTAAGGTCGCAAAGCATGATCCCAAGAACCAGGACTGGAGTGACCGGGACCGTATCATCTGGTCGGCGGGGCATAAGGCTCCCGCCCTCTATGTAGCCCTGGGCATGGCCGGCTACTTCCCTGTCGAGGATACAGCCCGCCTCCGCAAACTCTACTCCCCATACCAGGGACATCCCCACTGGCCCAGACTCCCCGGCGTCGAGGCGTCCACAGGGTCGCTGGGTCAGGGCCTGTCGATCGCTGCGGGAATAGCGCTTGCCGCCCGGCTGGATGACAAGGACTATCATGCCTTCTGCATAATGGGTGACGGTGAACAGCAGGAAGGCCAGATCTGGGAAGCCGTGATGATGGCCGGACATTATAAGCTCGATAACCTGATAGGCATACTCGATAAGAACCGGCTCCAGATCGACGGCTGGGTCGAAGAGGTAATGAACATCGAGTCCATCGTCAACAAGTACAAGAACTTCGGTTGGCATGTGATCGAGGTGGACGGACACAATATGGCCGAAGTGGTGGAGGGCCTGGAGCAGGCCGTGGCCTACGAAGGCAAGCCCACCCTGCTCTGCGCCCACACAGTCAAGGGCAAGGGCATCAGCTTCATGGAGAATATCGCAGGCTGGCATGGCAAGGCTCCATCCGAGGAACAGCTGGAGCAGGCGCTGAAGGAGCTCGGCCTGGAAGGCAAGATACCGGTCAAGGAGATGTTCAAGATAGCCGCCGACCACCAGAAGGAAGCCATGACCAAGCTCGATGCCAAGATGCCCAAGTTCGGGAAGGACTATTTCTGGAACTCGGGCGAGCGCATGAAGGCCGACATGAGCCCTACCCGTAAGGGCTTCGGCAAGTGTCTTTGTGATACCGGAGATGATGAGCGCGTGGTCTGCCTTGGTGCGGACATTTCCGACTCCATCACCATCAGTGAATTCTACAAGGGATGTCCGGGCAGGGAAAACCGCTGGTTCAGCATGGGAATCGCCGAGCAGAACGGCACATGCGTCGCCGCCGGCCTGGCCAAGGAAGGCAAGCTCCCGGTCTTCGGGACTTATGGAGTGTTCGCCTCCGGCAGAAACCTGGACCAGCTGAGGACCACGGTGTGCTATGGCAATCATAATGTCTTGATAGCCGGTGCGCACGGCGGTGTGTCCGTGGGACCCGACGGTGCGACCCACCAGGCCCTGGAAGAGTTCTTCCAGATGTGCGGGCTTCCCGGCATGACGGTGGCGGCTCCCTGTGACTTTGTCGAGACCCGGCGTGCCTCGGAGTACCTGCTCTTCCAGGTGAAGGGCCCCAAGTACATCAGGTTCGCGCGGGAGGCCACCCCGATAGTGACCACACTCAACACTCCCTGGAAGTTCGCCGAGGCCAATGTGATACGCTACCGCGGCGAGCAGGATCAGTTCATCGATGCTTTCGAGACCAAACTCGCCTCAGAGTATGAGTCCGAGAATGAGGACTTGACCGTAATAGCCTGCGGGCCCAGCGTGTGCGAGGCCATGAGGGCTGCGTACATCCTCAAGGAGGAGCACGGAATAGAGACCCGCGTTGTCAATATGCATACCGTGAAGCCCATGGATAAGAAGGCAATCATCAAGGCCGCCCTCGAGACGGGTATCGTCATAACCGCCGAGGAACACCAGGTTGGAGGAATGGGGAACCTCGTGGCCGCGGTTGTGGCCCAGGCCCGGGAACTCTATGAGAAGAGCATCATCATGGGCATGATCGGCGTCAAGGACAGGTTCGGCGAGAGCGGTGCCCCGTGGGAGCTGGTCAAGGAATTCGAGGTCAGCGCGGAGCACATAGCAGCCAAGGCCAAGGAGCTCTACGATCTTGCCGGTAAGGGTACCGGCGCGGCCAAAGGGGCCAAATAGAGCCGGGCAAGCAGGACCGGATCGGCAAGCAGGACCGGGACGGAGCTTAGTATCTTAAGAACCAGGAGACCAGGAAAAACGCGGAGCCGGGATATGATGCTGGGGGGCTGGGCCCTCATGGTTTCACTCCTCCTCTGCGCCCTGCCGGTTCTGGCACAGGATATGGCACCGGCTGAGGATGCCGCCCCGCTGGACAGCCTGGATCGAGCCCTAACTCAACTCCTCAACCAAATCGTCCCCGGGACGATTCTGTCTGCCCCGGAGGAGGTCTCGCTCGAGGACACCCCCAGTGACGCGGGCACAAGCATCGACGTGGCCTGGCATATCTCGGCGTCTGAGTCCATCATCCCCGGCAGCGTTATCAAGTATCACGTCATGCGCGCGGAATCGCCCGACAGCGAGTTCGTCCGGGTGGGAACGGTGCCTGCCGGGACGGCAAGCTACAGCGATGATGGTACCGAGCCGGGCAAGCCGTACTGGTACAAGGTGAAGGCCGTAGGGATCGATTCGGAGACCGCAAGTGAGGCCTCCGGGCCCGGTTACAGCCGCATGCAGTGGTTCGACCGCAACCGGTGGAGCGTACTGGTGCTCACGCTTCTCACCTGCGTCCTTGTTATCGTCTTCATAGAGATCTCCAAACGCAGCAAGGGTGGG
>JAUVJV010000454.1 GCA_030592245.1 Candidatus Eiseniibacteriota bacterium | reverse complement strand
CCAGCGCGCCCTCGCCTATCACAAACTCAAATGAGGTACCCACGCCGGGAACATCAACATAGTATGCCCCGGCAGTCGTCAGGCCGGTGAAGTCACCTTGATATACATCATCCCCGCTCGCAGGATCGGCCGCACGGCGGAGCGCGAGGGCGCCCGAATAGGCGGCGGTTCCCGTTCCGCTCACCCTCACTTTGAAGCTATCGGCGGCCTCACTCACGGCGACCCATTTGGTGTCGTCCGGTTGGTATCCCACCTGGTTCAGATGGATGCCCGCCGCATTTGCGGAGTTCGCCCACATGCTAAGAAGCGCGGACATAACTGTGAGCATGGGGACCAAGCAGAATAGCAATCCGGTACAGAACGACAGCTTGGCAGGGGGCGTTGTCTTTCTATGCATAGCCCATTATAACACAGAAGTGACCGTCCCTTCAACGTTCATGGGGCCAAGCGGGACACGGACTCCAGCCATCAGGCGCACGGGTGATGTGCGCGGCGAGTCTCACTCGGGGACGTCGTCGAAATCGATGTGGCGGGTTATGACGCTCTCAAGGAGGTTCCCCTCAAGATCAAAGACCATGTAGCCATGATCCTCAGTGCCCCCTATCATCATCTTCTCTCGCCAAATCCCTGAAACGCATAGACTGTCGGAGCCGGTAGCGATCTCCAGGGAGGCGGGCTGGAAACCACCCAGGTAGTTCTTCCAGGCCACGGATCCATCGGAACGCACCGCAAAGAGGAAGGTATTGTTCAGGCCTCGGTCTGGCTCATCCAATCCATCGCTGAGATTCATTGTCATCAGGAGGAGATCACCGTCTGTGGAGAATCGCGCTTGCTCCTCGAGAAAACGGCGCTGAATCGGCCGGGTAATCCTTGTGGTCCACAGAATTGAACCCAGTGAGTCACCGCTTGGCCCTATGAAGTCAATACGCAGGGTGTTCCACGATCTCCTGGTATCAGGCCGGCCATCCGCATACCTCAGGGCAACGGTGCCCTGGCTTGAGACCTTTGGCGGCGCATCGATATATCCTCTTCGCTCCCAGTACTTGTTCCCCGATGTGTCGACAAGGCAGTATCCGGCGGGGCCAAACTGGCCCCACTCTCCGGCAGGAGCACCCACCATAATGAAGTACTTCCCGTTGCCCGAGCGATAGACGCACACATCATCCCAACCTCTGTACCTAGGTCTCGGGCTGTACTCCCAGTCGAGTTCGAGTTCTTCCAGCAGGTAGAGAATCGCAGGCTCTGAAAGCGCTCCGCGGCTCTCATGGCGCCAGTCGCCAAGGGCCTCACTCACACTCGAGTAGCTCCGTTCCTCGGACAGGGCCGGGAGCCTGCCGGGATCCGGCAGCAATACAAGGAGCATAACGGCGAGTAATAACGGCAACCGAAGCGTGTTCCTCATAAGATCACCCCTCGTTGACTGTACGCAAGTCCGGGACGGGCGTCAATGGAACTAAACCGGCCGGCGTCTTCAGCTCGATCGACATCAGGAATAGGTCATATGACCTACAAGGGAGGTCAGAAATGCCCAAGCAAGTATTCGAATTGTCCAATGTCGCAGGGAGCGAAATTCACAAGTCGGGCGGAATTCACAAGTCGGTACCTGACCCCAGGTTTGTGAATTTGCCTCAACAAGAAAAGGGCCCTTTCGGGCCCCAAATAGAAAAATGCGGCAGCGTCCTACTCTCCCACCCCCTCTCAAGGGCAGTACCATCGGCGCAGGAGGGCTTGACTTCCGTGTTCGGAATGGGAACGGGTATGGCCCCTCCGCCATCGCCACCGCAATTTCTTAGCTTATATTCGGTTGTCTTATAGCCTGGCAAGGCACCTGGGCACTCAGAACAGAGCCGGAGCCCCAGAGCTGAGGTGTCACCATCCGCATCCCCACCAGGCATATACGGAAGACAACTGCAAAAGGGGATAAGTCAGACAAGCATCATCACTTGGTATAATCGTCGGGTGCATAGGCCCGACACGCACCACGTCAGCGATGACGCGTGCGATGGATTATTGCAAATGGTCAAGCCTCACGGCTTATTAGTACTGCCCGGCTGAACACATTACTGTGCTTACACCTGCAGCCTATCAACGTCATAGTCTCTGACGAGCCTTCAGATACCTTAAGGTATGGGATGATTAATCTTGGGGGGGGCTTCGCGCTTAGATGCTTTCAGCGCTTATCCCGTCCGAACATAGCTACCCAGCCATGCCGTTGGCACGACAACTGGTGCACCAGTGGTTCGTCCACCCGGGTCCTCTCGTACTACGGGCAGCTCCCCTCAATCATCCTGCGCCCACGACAGATAAGGACCGAACTGTCTCACGACGTTCTAAACCCAACTCACGTACCGCTTTAATGGGCGAACAGCCCAACCCTTGGGAGCTTGTCCACCCCCAGGATGCGATGAGCCGACATCGAGGTGCCAAACTTCGCCGTCGATGTGAACTCTCGGGCAAAATCAGCCTGTTATCCCCGGCGTACCTTTTATCCGTTGAGCGACGGCCCTTCCATACAGAACCGCCGGATCACTAAGTCCTGCTTTCGCACCTGCTCGACTTGTAGGTCTCGCAGTTAAGCTCCCTTCTGCCTTTG
>JAUVJV010000205.1 GCA_030592245.1 Candidatus Eiseniibacteriota bacterium | reverse complement strand
CCTCTTGTTCTCGACCCCGAAGGAGAACTGGAGACGGGCGAAGTAGACACCGCTCGCCACGCTGCGGCCGGCTTCATTCTTGCCGTCCCAGCGGATGAGATGCACGCCTGCACGCAGGTCTCCCGATTCAAGCGACCGCACTTTCCGGCCGGCGAGATCATAGATCGCGAGCGTTACCGCCGAGGGCTGCGCCAGCGAGAACTCGATGTTGGTGCTCTCCCTGAAGGGATTGGGATGGCCGGCGAGTCCCATCGGGCCTGCCACGTCGCCTTGCGTCACCCCTGCAAGATCGGGCAGCTGCGTCAGATCGAACGAGTGCATGGAGCGCCCGTGGGTCCCCGCAACAATGGTCCGGGTGGGGTTATGGATCTTGATATCGAATACGGGTACAGCCGGAAGACCGGGGCCGAGCATCTGCCAGGATGCGCCGGAGTTCTCGGTATAGAAGCACCCCACGTCGCTTCCGGCGAATAGACGCGCCGGCAGATCGGGATCTACCACGAGCACGTTCACGGGCGCCGCCGGCAGATTGGAGGTTATGTCGACCCAGTTCGCGCCATAATCCTCGGTGCGGTATACATAGCCGATGTTCTCGTCCCACCGGAGACCGGAGAAACTGACATATGCGGTCCCGGGGCTTATCGGATCAATTGCCACGCGGGTAACCCACCGGTTGGGCAGCGATCCGGATATGTCTGTCCAGGCCCCGCCGCCATTTGTGGTGACCCACACTCTCGAATCGTCGGTGCCTACATAAAGCACGTCGCCGTCGGTCGGGGAGACCGCTATCGTGGTAATGGTCCCGAAGCCGCCCCCCTGATTGCCGCCGGTGAGATCACCGCTTATCGAGCTCCAGGAGTCGGTCCCATTGGTAGTCTTATAGACACGGTAATTCCCGTAGTACAGAGTGAGATTATCCGACGGGTCCATCACCACCGGTGTGCTCCAGTTGGTACGTTGGTCATAAACATTGCTTCCCAGGGCCCAGTCCCAGCTATAGCCGAAATCGGTCGACTTATAGAGATTGCCCCACTGGTATTCCACGTAGATCACGTCGGAATCGGTGGGATCCACATTGACGTAGAAGCCGTCCCCGCCGAAGATGGCCTCCCAGTCACTCGTGCCACCGGTTGGGGTACGCATCGTACCATTGTCCTGGGTGCCGCCATAGAGACGCTGGGGATTCAGATAATCGATCTCGATGGCATAGAACTGGTTGGTGGGCTGATTGTAGAGCTTGCTCCAGGAGTTTCCCGAATTGCCGGAGACATACAGGCCGCCGTCATTCCCCTCATAGATGTGGCTGTAGTCCGTGGGGTCGAAGACCATGGCATGGTGGTCCACATGGTTGGAAGAGCCCACCTCGCTCCAGCTCGATCCGCCGTCCAGGCTCCTGTAGAGCGGAACGCCAAAGGCGAAGACCCTATTGGAATTGCCGGGATCGACCCTGATCTGGCCGAAATACCAGCCGAAGGAGCTGTGGATGCCCGCGAGAGCCCCATCATTGGTCCGGGTCCAGGTGTCGCCACCGTCGATGGACTTATACACCTGTGCTTCATTAGGGGGACGGTCGTATATGGCGTAGATGATGCTGGGATTCGATGCCGACACTGAGAGACCGATCCTCCCGACATCGCTACCCTTGGGCAGTCCGCTGGTAAGCTCGGTCCAGGTATCGCCCCCGTCGTAGGAGCGCCATATGCCGCTTGACCAGCCGCCGGACTTACGATCGTTGAGGTATCTTACCCTCTCCCACATGGCGGCGAAGACCGTGTCCGGCCTGGTGGGATCTATTGCAATATCTATGGCGGCGGTGGAATCGGTCACGGAATGCACCAGGTCCCAGGTGTCGCCGCCGTCTTCCGAGCGGTATACGCCGCGCTCGGGATTGGTACCGAAGAGCGATCCCGTACCGGCCACCCACAGGCGGTCGGTGTTCAGGGGGTCCACCACTATGCGGCCGACATAGCGGGCGTCTTCCAGCCCGATATAGCTCCAGGTGGCCCCGCCATCGATCGACTTGTACAGCCCCATTCCGAACCAGCTGAAGCTGTGAGCATTGGCCTCGCCCGTTCCGACATAGATGGTGTCGGGATGCAGCGGGTCAAGGGCGATGGCCCCGATCGTGAGTACCGGCAGGTCATCGGTTATGGGAGTCCAGGTCACGCCGCCATCTGTACTCTTGTGCACACCGCCGCTCGCGTGTGCCGCGAAGATGATGTCTGGATCGGTCGGGTGAATGGCGAGATCACTTATCCTCGCCCCGATATTACTCGGACCCTCCTCAACCCAGGAGCCGCTCAAGGGTGCGAAGGATCTCCTGGCTTCCAGTCTCATGGCCTGAGCCTCAATGACCGCGTCCTTGAGCTGATCATAGTCGATTCGGCCATAGGGGTATGCTCGCTGGCTGTATCCCCAGCCACTCGGGAAAAGGCCCGGCTCATAGGACTTGCCCTGAGCCGCAAGATCGGCCTTGAATTCGGCCTTCTCCTGCTTGATCTTCCGGCTGATCACCTCCTTGGTAAACTCGCCGCGCTGCCCCGGCCCTTCCATCAGCCTATAACTTACTGAGATCCCAACAATAAGCAGAAGAATCACGATAACTCCGCGCTTCATACTGGAGCCCCTTTCTCGTCAGCTTCGATGCTGTTCGGTACCACCCAACCCAGGCTTTCCCCGGCCCTTAAGGCCGGCCCGGCATACACCTATCCATCTCCATTATACCATAAAGCCTGCGTTGTTTCTACCCGGGGAGCGGCTCGGAGATGATCCTCGACTTCTGGATGAGATAGGCAGATGCGTAAACGGCAAGGCCGACCAGGTACATATAGTACCGGAGTCCCGGATCCAGGTTGAAGACCCGGGTCACTATGGCGGGATAGAACAGGATCACCGAGGCGACGAGATAAATGGGCACCTCGTACCACTTGTTCTTTATAAGGAACCAGCCCTGCACTGCATTTGTGAAGGCGAAGGCGCCCAGGACAGCCATCGCGAAGATCAGCATGGCCTGGGCGAAGCTCTCCACGCCATAGAGTACGAGCTCGGCATTGAACACGAACATGAAGGGGATCACGGCCGTCCTCAGGTCATACGTGAAGCCCTTGATCCCTGTCGCGATGGGATCACTCTTGGCTATGGCCGCCGCGGCATAGGCCGCCAGCCCGACGGGCGGGGTATCGTCAGCCAGGATCCCGAAATAGAAACAGAACAGGTGGGCCGATATTGCGGGGATGAAGCCCACGACGCCGAGGGAACTGAGCTTGATTATCACCGGAACCGTGATGGAAGCCATCACGATATAGGTAGCCGTGGTCGGAAGGCCCATGCCTATGACGAGACTCGCGACGGCTGTAATGAGGAGAAGCAGAAAGATGCTGCCGCCCGAGATGACCTCGACCACCTGCACAATGAGGCTCCCGATCCCGAGGTTGACGATACCCACCACGATCCCCGCCGTCGCCGTGGCGATGGCGACCGAGAGCATGTTCCTGGACCCCGATGTCAGCCCCAGGCCGATAGTCCTCAGGCTTCCCTTGAGCGCCGCTCCCGGACCGGTCTTGTCGCGAATGGCTCTGACGATCTCCTTGACCACGATGATCACCATCAAAACCATGATCGCATTGAAGGCCGCCAGCTTGGGCGTGTGGCGCATGATTATGAGTTCGTAGATCAGGGCTACCAGGGGAATCAAATAGTAGAATCCGGTCTTCATGACCACCGCAAACCGCGGGATGTCGGCCTTCGACAGCCCTTTCATGCCGAGCTTATTCGCCTCAAGGTGGGTGATATAAAAGAGCGCGAAGTAGGAGACAAATGCGGGGATCGCCGCAGCCTTTACCACATCAAGATAGGGAATGCTCAGGTACTCCGCGATGATGAAAGCGGCCGCCCCCATTATGGGAGGCATCAACTGGCCATTGGTGCTTGCCGCTACCTCGGTTGCCGCCGCGATCTTGCCCGGGTAGCCCACCTTCTTCATCAGCGGGATGGTGAAGGTGCCGGTGGTGACCACGTTGGCAATGCTGGAGCCCGATACCAGGCCCGTGAGTCCGCTTGATACCACCGCGGCCTTGGCGGGACCGCCCTTGTACTTCCCCAGAAGTGAAATAGCAAGATCATTATAGAAGTGGCCCGCGCCCGCCTTGTTAAGCATCGACCCCAGCAGCACAAACAGAAAAACCGTGTTGGCCGAAACATCAAGCGGTATCCCGTAGATGCCTTCGGTCCCGAGCCCCACCTGGCTGATGTACTTGGTGAGCGAGACGCCCCTGAAGGCGAAGATCGATGGCATGTAGGGCCCGAGAAACGCATAGACCGTAAAGAGGATGGCTATTATGCCGAGCGCGGGTCCGATGACGCGGCGCGAAGCCTCCAGAACCAGGACTATGAGGAGAATGCTCATCACGATGTCCCGGCCCGTGGGAAGCCCCGCCCTCATCATTATCCCCGTCCAGTCGAACACGATATAGAGCGCGGCGAGGCATCCGATGAGGGCAAGCACATAATCCAGGATCGAGATTCGATGCGCAGGATCAGATAGGCCGGGCCGCTTCCTTCTCCGCGCCGACACCGTCATGAAGATCAGGACGATCGCGAAAGCGAGATGAATCGCTCTTACCGTTATGCTGTCCAGGATTATGAAGCGGGGCAGCGCGAGCTGGAAGAGCGCCCATGCTATCGAGAGGGTTCCGATGAGACATGTCTGGAGTCTCGATGTATGGGTTATCCGCTTCACCTCGCGTCTATTCCGGCGCCATCAGGCCGGCTTCGCGATAGTATCTTAAGGCTCCCGGGTGAATCGGAGCGCTCAGGCCCTCGAGCATATTCTCTTTGGTCAGCACCTGGTATGCCGGGTGAAGATCCTTGAACTCTTCCAGGTGCTCGAAAACCTCTCGTGTTATGGCATAGACCACATTGTCCGGCACATTCATCGACGTGACGAAGGTGGCTTTGACACCCACGGTCTCAATATTCTCCTGATTGACGGCCCTGGGGTAGAACTCCACGGGTATGGTCGACCTGGCATAGTAGGGCAACTCGTCCACCATTTCATCGATGCCGGCTCCGGTCAGATCGATGATCCTGACCTTGATCCTCCCCGAAGTGG
>JAUVJV010000382.1 GCA_030592245.1 Candidatus Eiseniibacteriota bacterium | reverse complement strand
GCACCCAGGAGCAATGCTCCCGTATATTGGCCATCTCGACGAGATAGGGATTGAGCCCGCTCTCCAAGGCGGCCTTCCTGAAAGTCGGCTCATGCATCCTGGGCGAACACGCGGCGACCACTATCCCGGTCAGTCCCTCTTCCTTGATCGCCTTCCTTACCAGGCTCTGCCCGGGATCTGAGCACATGTACTTATACGTGGTCGAATAGGCCACGCCCGGAAATGAGGCTGCGGTAGAGGCTACCGCCTCTACGTCAACCGTTGCAGCTATGTTGGAACCGCAATGGCAGATGAACACTCCGATCCTGGCCATCTAGCAACCCTTTACCTTGATCCCGCACTTTCTCAAGACAGGCACGGGGTTGACGGTATGCTTGTGAAGTCCCAGCTCCTTGCATGAGATCCCCAGTGCAAGGCCCAGGAGTTGGGTGAAGTAGAGCACGGGTATTTCAAGGTCCACTCCCAGGAACTTCTCGATATCGCACTGTCTCAAATCCAGGTTGGAGTGGCAGAGCGGACACGCCACCAGCACGATATCGGCCCCGCTGTCCCTGGCGTCCTCGAGGATCTGGCCCGAGAGCTTCTCCACGATCTCCGGACGGGCGAATGCCAGGGCGGCGCCGCAGCATTCCACCTTGAACCTCCAGTCGATCGCCTCCGCCCCCACGGCTTCGACCACCCTGTCCATCGACTGGGGATCCTCGACATCATCGAATCCCGTGATTTCAGGAGGACGCACCAGGAGACAGCCATAGTAGCTGGCCACCTTGAGTCCCGAGAGCTTCTGCTTGAGCCTGCTCTGGAAATCCGGCTGCTTGATGATCTCGCCGACGGGTTCCAGGAGATGGCTTACCGGGACATCGCCCTCATAGTCCCCGCCCAGCACCTTCCCGACCTTCGCACGCTTCTCCGGATCGGTGGTTACGGCGTGGTTCGCCGCCCTCAGCCTGCTGTAGCAGGAGGCGCAGGCGACCGTCACGCCTTCGGTGTCCATCCGTCTCGCCAGCTGGAGATTGTAGGCCGGAAGCGAAATACTCAGGAGCTCATCAGCCATGTGGGCAGGTGTCGAACCGCAGCAGATCCAGTCGGGGATCTCCTCCAGCTCGATGCCAATCGCTTTGGCCACCACTATGGTCGAGTCCAGGTATTCCCTGGCGGTAGATTCGAGTGTGCATCCGGGGTAGAATGCGAGCTTCACTGCCGGTTTACCTCCTCGACCCTCTTGATCATCTTGCGGATCTTGTCCATCCCCTTTATCCTGGGCGGCAGCAGGGCCAGCTTGCCCTTCCGGAGCATGCCCGGAGCCTTGCCCATGTCCTTGGTGAGGTGTCCGCTTCGAAGATTGAAGGCGCCCACGAATCCGACCTCCCACAACCTCCCGAAGCGCTTGAGGTTACTTATGAAGGTACTGACGAAGAGCGGCACTTCCCGGACCTGCACGGGGTAGTGCTCCCGCCGCGCCATGTGCCTGAGAGCGTCCATGACGCGGACGATTCCGATTTCCCTGGGGCACCTGGTCGCGCAGGTCTCGCAGGATGCGCAGAGCCAGATCGTCGAACACGAGAGGACCTCGTCCTTGAGTCCAAGCTGCACCAGTCTCATCAGCTGGTTAGGCAGCAAGTCCATGGAATAGGCGACCGGACAGCCGGCCGAGCACTTGCCGCACTGGTAACATATCCTGACCTTCTCGCCGGAATCAGCTTCGACCTGCTCCAGGAACCCGGCAGAACCCATCTTATGGTCTGTTACTCTCGAGGATCTTCTCACCCGGTCAGTCTCCCCCAATCATCATAACCAGACATTCATTACAACCCTGGCTTACTCCGTCAGTCAGTTGCCTCCGCGGCCTGATCCACATCAGCCGGGCTCTCTTCGCCCTCGCGTGGCCGCTTCCGCTCAAAGGCCTTCGCAAGCAAGATACCTACCCAATATAAGCAGATAACCGGCACCGTCAACAAGACTTGTGAGATTATGTCGGGCGGCGTGAGCAAGGCGGACATGACAAGCACTCCCACAAGCGCGAACCTCCAGCCCTTCTTGAGCGTTTCGGTGGAGACCAGGCCCATCCAGGAGAGCACGGCGAGCACCAGGGGAAGCTGGAAAACCAGGCCGAAGGTCACGCAGAACTTGGTCACGAAGGAAACGTAGCTCCCCATCCTGATGGTCGCGACGACCTCGGTGGGTTTGAGCCGGAACAGGAACGCCACGGTCAGCTTCACCATTATGAGATATGCAAAGAGAACGCCGCAGTAGAAGAGCACGATCGAGAGAAGCACCAGAGGAACCACCATCCGCTTCTCCCGCCTGAAGAGACCTGGAGACACGAATTGCCAGACCTTGAAGATAATGACCGGAAGCGCGAGCAGGAAGCCCAGCAGGAGCGAGACCTTGAGCCTGGTCGTAAAAGCCTCGGCTATCTCGAACACGTGAAGGTCGAAGGTCTGTCCGGCTCCGAGGGCGGTATCGAGGATAGCATTGAGGTCGCTGGAGAGGAAGGCCAGCATGTCGGAGGAGAAGTACCAGGCGACGCCTGTTCCCGCGGCGGTGGCTATGACTATCCAGACAAGGGTCCAGCGGAGTTCCTCGAGGTGCTCGAGAAACGCCATGTGTTTTTCACCTGTATCGCCCATAGTGTTCACCGACAATTGGTGGGTGGAAACTCGGGGAAGCCCCTACTCCTCAGGAAGGTGTCCCAGGGCTCCCGCGATGGTAACGGCGCCTTCCTTGCAGACATCGCGGCAGAGCCCGCATCCGATGCACTTCTCGTGAACAACCGCGTGCTTCCCTCCCGGTTCACCCTCGATCGCCTTGAAGAGGCATACCTTCACGCAGTCGCCGCAGCCGGTACACGAAGGCCCGATGACGGCCCTGGGCCTGACGGACACCCGGTCCACGATACTGTTGGTTGGACACTTCGCTGCGCAGATGCCGCAGTTGATGCATGCCTCATGGTCTATGATCGCCAGGTTGTTCTCTATCTCGATGCACTTGACCGGGCAGTTCTTTACGCATATGCCGCAGCCGATGCAGCCCACCTCACAGATGGATTTAACGCTCTTGCCCTTATCGAGCGAACTGCAGGCAACCCTCACCTTCTTGGGTCTTGGAACCAGATAGATGATCTGCTTCGGGCACGCGCCGACGCACTT
>JAUVJV010000107.1 GCA_030592245.1 Candidatus Eiseniibacteriota bacterium | reverse complement strand
TTCACTTCCTCACTCAGCGCGGATATCCGGGTGGTCATCCACAGGGATATGAAGGTCAGGAAGATCAGCCCGCTGAAAAACAGTGTCGAGACGGGGAACTTCGCCCCGATCAACTCGGTGATAAGCACCAGCGGCTTGACCCAGACCGCCAGCACGAGAATCGCAAGCCCGGCCAGGATCCAGACTATCGAGTCCGTCTCCCGGAGTTTCCTGTTTCTCACCAGCCAGACAACATAGGCAATGAACAGGAGACTCACCGCCAGGGACAATATCCTCACCTGCAGGTTCATGGCGCCTCCCCCTCTCTTTGCGAAGATGGGATCCTGAGTAGTGTAACCAGGATCGAAAGCGGCATCTTGAGTGCGTATTTCAGTGAAGCCCCGAAACCGGATATCATTGACGTTCCCGCCATCCTGGCGTGCATCTTGACCGCCACTTCCCCCACCGTGAAACCGTGGCGGGCAACCCAGATGATAGTGTCCGCATCGGGGAAATCAACCGGGTAGGAACCCAGCGCGAAGAGGCTGAACACGTTTCTCCTCAGCGCCTGGAAACCCGAACTTGTGTCGCTTATCCTCTGGCCCGTGATGCCGCTGGCTATCCGCGAGAAGACCCACATGCCGATCCGCCGGACAGCGGGAATATCATAAGATTCCACTCCCATGAACCTCGATCCGATCACCATGTCATACTTCTCGGCGCCCTTGATGAGCGTCCCCACATAGGCCGGGTCATGCTGGCCGTCGGCATCCATCAGGACCACCAGATCGTAGTCACCGCCGTGGGCGAACTTGAGTCCCACATGCACTGCCCCACCGTACCCGAGTCCGATCGGAGCACTGAGCACGGTCGCGCCCGCCTCGAGGGCGACATCGGAGGTACCGTCGGTGGAGGCGTCATCGATCACCACGACTTCGAACTCCGGGTGCAGACGCCTGACTTCCTTAATAACGGGCCCTATCGAGAGCTCCTCGTTCCTGGCCGGGATGATGACTGCGACCTTGTCCGGTTCTTGCTCACCCACTTGTCTTATCCTTCATTCCTGAGGCTCTCTTAAAGACCAGCCACGACAGACCTGCGATCAAGATGATGGACAGAGATACCACGATTCTCAGTGAAACAAGATACGGCACGATCAGGTGCTTGTCAGCTCCAATCTTGAGAAGAAGACCCGACCACGACCAGTCGGCGATGCCGAGGCCGCCGGGGGTAAGGGCAATAAGCGCAGCGAACTGGGCCGCGGGTACAAACATGAAAATCCTGAGACCTCCCAGGGCCAGTCCCACCGCTGCCGCCATCGTGACAAACCTCATCGAGGTGAAGAAGAACTTGAGCCCGCTCAGCAGGAAGAGCCAGGCGGCTATCCCGCCGAGATCCACTTCTTCCAGGAGCTTGCTCTCGGCCTCGAATTCAACCCGCCTGCCGATCCAGGGTATCTTGCACACGGCCCGGAAGAGGATCCGGAAGACGAAGGCAAGCACCTTCATTGTCTGCCTTCCGAAGAAGGCAAAACAGATAAGCCCTGCCAGGAAGGCGGCCCCGAAAAGGGCGATCCCCATCCGGGGCTCGATTGCCCCCACGATATAGAGCACCGATGGTACGAGGAGCAACCCGGCCACGACCCCATCGAAGATACGGTCGAGGTAAACCGAGTAGGAGGCTCTCCCGATTGAGACGTCATGACGGAACCTGAGCGACATGGTTCTCACGCCGAAGTCGCTGATGTCCATGGGCAGCACCAGGCCCACCGTCCGGCCGAACATGAAGTAGTAAAGCAGCGTGCCGAAACCGATCTTGCCGGCCCCGCCTGTGCTCTGAATGCACATCTTCCACTTGAGCGCAGATACCACGGCCATGGCCAGCGTACAGCCAAAGCACAACACTGCGTAGATAGGATCAATGTCCTTGATCCTACCCAGGTCTTCCCGGCCCCAGTAAAGAAACGCGGCCATCAGAAGAGCCGCAAATAACCAGAGTGCGTGCTTTTTCGACAGGCCTCTCATCAGGAGATGTAACCCAGGCCTTTCAGCCTCTGCTTGACGCTCTCGTCCTCCATCGACTTCCTTTCTCCGTCGGCCCCTGTTATCACGTCTTCTAAGTCAAAATAGGCCGGGGGCCGTTTCTTTAGCTCCTCTCGAATGAACACGCTTTCCGGAAGCTGTCCGTCCAGGCCTTTGGGAATCGGCAGACCCATCATGTACATCAGGGACGGGGCGACATCGATCACCCTTATGCCCTCCACTTCCACGCCCCGCCTGATGCCCGGGCCTTTCGCAAGGAAGATGCCTTCCATCCTGTGCTGGGCCGAGATCGCGGAGGAAGCCGGCTCGACCACCTTGTTTGACGAAAACTCGAAATCCCCGAACACCCCGACCGTCGGATCTCTGGGAAGGAAGTAGAGATCCGGGGCTTCCTCGAGGAACTTGCCCGAATAGATCTCCTCCCTTTTGACGACCTTGCTTATCATCGCCCCACCGTCCACCGGGTGACGAAGCCCTTCGAGGACCCCCGCGATCCTGGTCCTCACCTCATCATAACGGCCGGGCTCCACCGCTCCGAGGGGCTCCCTCCCCTTAAGATTCACGAAAGCTCCACCGTAGACGCCGCCGCTTATCGCATAAGCCTGAGTCCGCTTCCAGTCCACGTCCGAGAAGGAGAAGAAGAACCTGCTCATGAGGCCGTACCCCTTGCTGGTCCAACGCAGCCCCATCCTGAGCTTTCCCAGCCCCAGGGAACTCCCGATCCTGTAAACGTTGAGCGGGGTGAACCCGAGCTTATGGAGCAGGTACTTGAGGCGCGACCAGGGGTGCTTCCTGGGCCTCATCAGACCGGCCTTCAGGAAAAGGTTGTTGGCATGAATGAACTCGTGCAACGGCCCGTGCCCGTGGTCCGAGATCACCACCACGCTCGCCTCCTCACCCGCCGAGGCGATGAGATCTCCGACCACGGAGTCGACCCGGCTGTAGAAGTCGTGGATCCTGCCGATATGCGCTTGATGCTCCCCGGCGTCATGCCTTGGATGGCCGGGGTCCATGACATGCCAGAGCGCGTGTTGGAGAAAGTCGGTTTCGTTGAAGACCTGCATCGCGAACTGCCAGCCGTGCTCCTTCATCAGGCCCGCGGCCACGGCGGCCTTCGAATCCACAACCCTCTCCATCTCGTCCATGTATGCTTCCATGCGCCCGGGCGAATAGGTTTGCATGGGTACGATCGTGTAGCCGGGTGACATCTTGCGAATCTTCTGGATCAGGTCTGCGGGATAGGTCGAATTATCGCTGCCCAGGGGGGTCAAGAGGCCGCTGATCATGCAGCCGTTCACCTTCCTGGGAGGAAACGTCATGGGCACATTGAGCACGAGTACCTTGCCGTCGAATGCACCGACCAGGTCCCACACCGTCGGCGCCCTCAAGGAGGACGCATTCAGAAACGCGAGGTTGTAGGAATCATCCGCCCGCACTCTCAGGTCGAAGACGCCGTGATTGCTGGGATCCAGGCCGGTCACTATGGATGACCAGGCCGGTCCGGTACCGGGAGGAATAACGGTGCGCAGACGGCCCCAGGTTCCCGTCTTCATTATGCTTTCAAGATTCGGGAGACGGCCCTCATCGATCAGGGGAAGTAGGACATCGAAAGTAGCGCCATCCAATCCAATGACTATGACCTGTCGCATCGGCGTTCCTATGAACCTTCTTCAGTGACCCCCCCGCTCCTCGCCTCCTCTTCCAGGGTCTCAAGGAGTCTGATGGCGGAGCGGTCACCGGGGTGCAGAGTCAGCCACTGCCTTATGACGCCGGCTGCTTTATCACTTTGACCATTGTCTCTGTGAAAGGACGAAAGAAGCGAATACCCGTCAGGATCGTCGGGGCGCGCATTGATCAGTCTCTGGAGCGTGGCCTCGGCCTCTTCGTTCATGTTGGCGCGCCTGTAAACATTGAAGAGCTGTATGTGTATGTTGGTGTTGCGCGGCTGCTGGGCCAGGAAATGAAACGCAAGGCTCTCCGCCTTGGCCACCATTCCCGCGTAGCCATAAGTGGCCACCGCGATATCCTTGTAGCCTTCATAGTCGGGCGCGATCGTGATGGCCTGTTCGAGCTCGCGGATCGCCTTATCATACTCCCGGCTCTCTATGTAGTGAATGCAGAGGCGCAGGTGCGCCGCCGCGTAGTTGGTGACCAGCCTACGGGTGTTGATGTCCTTGTAGACGCCGGTGTCATACTCGTACAGCTCACCGAAGTCGATCTCCTCCGCCCGGATCATCTCGGGTATGTCATTGAGGTCCGGTGCGGTCACGACAACCCGATCATCCACCGGCCGCAGGAGCCCGCGGTAAGAATAAAGGTGATAGAGGTTGCTCAAGGTCACGTCCACGTCTATGAGATTCCTGCCCTCTTGAGGCATCAGGCGAAACGCGAGGCCTTCCAGCATGAGATTGCGCTCGTAGCCCATATAGTCTGCCACGGTGACGGCGAAATAGATGGGCCGGTCTTCACCCGCCGTCTCGATGATATTCTTGGTGGCGAGGTCCTTCACCATCACGATCTTGCCTTCACGATCGCGGTAAGGCCTGAGATTGGCGATCTCCTCGTCCGAGAAGGTCATGGGAACCCTGGGCTCGAGATGCTTGAGCTGCCAGATATACCACGGGGTATTGAGCAGGCTCAGGTTGAGGACCCTCACGTCCTTCCTGAAACCCTTTACCTCCTGGATGAACCAGAGCGGGAAAGTATCATTATCCCCGTTGGTGAATATCAGGCCGTTATCATCGACTGTGGCCAGCATATTATACGCATAGTCATGCGCGTTGAAATCCCCGCTCCTGTCGTGTGATTCGAAGTTGACGTAGTACGACGAGCAGGTAAAGGCCAGCAGGCCGATGCACAGGGGTGCGACGAGACCCGGGCGCCCGCGTTTCGCCACCAGGTCGGCCAGGTAGGCGAATGCGACTCCGATCCAGACGCAGAAGAAGAAAAAGCCGTGGGAGAAGAAGTAATCGCGCTCCCTGACCTCATGGTCGGTGAAGTTCATGTAGATTACCAGGCCCAGGCTCATGATCAGAAAGAGCGAGCCCAGCAGCACGAATGTCCTTCTCTCCTTGAAGAAGTGTATGACCGCACCACCGGCCCCTGCCAGCATCAAGAGACCGGTCCAGCTCATGCCCTGGACGGCCCACTGCTCCTTGAAATAGCGCCAGAACATGCCGAACTGGAAAGACCAGGGCGCCTGCCGGACAAACGGGGTCATGGGCTTATACTGCTTTCTTAAGAGGCAGTCCTTGAAGGCTTCCCAGTGCTCGGGGTTGGCCTCATCGATGGCTGGGTTGAGCGACGACCTTATGGGCAGGAAGAGGTGATTACTCACTCCTAAGAGGCCCACAAAGGCCACGAAGATCAGGAACTTCGCATCGGTAAAGAGTCTATAGTCGATGAGCAGCGCGAAGAGAACAAAGGCCGGCAGCACCAGCACCGTACCCAGGTGAAGCCCCACGGAAAGGCCTAAGAGGTAGCATATGAGCACCAGGCTGTTGCGGCTGCCCGGCTCCCTGTGGCGCTCCGACCACCTGATCATCAGCCACACGGTAAAAGCCATGATGAAGGCGCTCGGGGAATAGACTTCCGCTTCGATCGAATTGACCCAGAAGCTCCCTGCAAAACCCCCGGCGACGGCAGCGCTCGCGGCCGCCAGGTAAACGGTGAACATGTCATTAAGGGTCTGTGGCACGCCTCTCCACCTCACGAGCACCTTGACCGTGATCAGGTAGAGAAACAGACAGGCGAGAGCTCCTGAGAGCGCGGACATGAAATTGATACCGAGCGCGCTTTCCCCGAAAGGGAGCATCGAGAAGACCCGGCCCATAATCACGTAGAACGGCGTTCCGGGAGGATGGGGAACCCCCATGATGTACGATGTGGCAATGAATTCCCCGGCATCCCAGAACGATACCGTGGGAGATATTGTGATCAGGTAACCCGCCAGGATTCCAACGAAAACCAGGGCACCCACGATTCGGTTCCATTTGGTGTGCCTGTCCTCAACCGGCATCAGATAGCCTCCCGTCCGAAAACTCTTTCTCAATCTGGCCCGGTGCAAGGCCGCGGCCCAGATATATCACACCCCCTGCAAGACTCACAACAACTCCCACGACATAAGCGAGAAACCCCATCGTGAAGGCCTGCTCGCTGCCGAGCGCCGGCACCGCCTTGCAGAAAAAGAAAATCCCCAACCCTTCCCTCACCCCAAGGCCGCCAATCGATATCGGCAATGCTATGAAGATAGCAATAACGGGAACGAAAAGGAAGAAATAGATGAGCGGTATGCCCAGGCCCATGGCTTCCGACACCTCGAAATGCACCAGAACCCGCAGGGCTTGCACAACGACTGCAATGGCGAGCACCGCGGGAAGACTCGCCATGTTGGCGCGATAGGAATAGAAAGACTCGTAGACGCGCTTGAAGCGATCACGGGTCCCGCGAATCAGCAGGGGGCGCACGACCCTTTCCACCGCCCGGGCCAGGCGCCTGCTGAAGATCAGGAGGCAGCTCAAGGCAAGTATTATCATGAAGGCCACCACTATGGCCAGGCTCCACAGACCGAAGGCCCTCTCCAGCCCCAGCGCCTGGTACCTTAAGGCTACATAAAGCCCAGCGGGCATGGCCAGCAGGCCCAGAGCTACCATGCCGAAGAGCCGGTCCGTGACGGTAGCGGCTATGGCCTGGTGGGGCATCCGGGACTCCCTGTAGATGTCGTAGACGCGCACAATGTCCCCGCCGATATTGGCGGGAAGGAAGTTATTGAAAAAGGCGCCGACGAAGTAGAATGAAAGCGTTTGCCTGAAGGGCAGCACGATGCCCTGAAGCGAGAGCAGTTTTACCCATTGGACATTGCCGAGCACCAGGGATGCGGCGAATGTCGCCAGCGCGGCCACCAAGTAGTCCCATCGTACCGACAGGAGCGTATCCAGGGTCCTGGACATGTCGAGTTTGAACAGGATCAATGCGATCAGGCCGGCGCTGATTACGATACGTGCGTTCCGCGTGTGTAACAGCCCGGCCAGCCGGCCGAAGAAGCTTCTTGCGCTCAGAGTCAGTACCCTCCAGCTCGATCACCTTCATGTCGTCGTAGACGCCGAAGAAGTCGGGCATGTAGCCGATCAGCCGGCGGATTTCTTTCGGATTCGTATAGATCGAGTAGCCGCAGATGTAG
>JAUVJV010000371.1 GCA_030592245.1 Candidatus Eiseniibacteriota bacterium | reverse complement strand
GATCTCGGGTGGCTGGAACCTGGAGCGCATCCCCGAGGATGCCCCCGGACTCGATTTCGGTGTGGCCTTGATGCCCCGCCCCGGACGGTCCGACCGCCCCGGCCCGTCCGACCGCTCCGGCCCGTCTGATCACTCCGGCCTGTCTGACCACTCCGGCCCGTCTGACCGTCCCGGCACGTCTGACCGCTCCGGCACGTCCGACGATTCCCGCGAGTCCCATCACTCCGGCACGTCCGACCACTCTGACCAGGACTCCCATGCCTCCTTCGCCGGCCGGTCGGATCGCCCCGGCCAATCTCCGCGTCCTGACGAGTACGATTTCCACGCCTCCTTCGCCGGCGCCGAGATCCTTATATTGCCCGAGGGATCCCGGTCGGAGCCTGCCATGAAGCTCGCCCGGTTCCTCATCGAGGCCGATCAGGCCTTGAGGATCTGCTCAACCGTTAAGGGCGTGCAGCCCGCATCCAGGGAGGCCCTGGGTCATCCCTACTACGATGACCACCCCATGGAGCGACTCCTCCTTGAGCAGGGCAAGACCTCGCTCTCGCCTCCCTTATCACCCCACTGGGTGGAGATAGAAGAGGTCATCAACACGCGGCTCGAGGAGTGTATCTACGGCAATCTTTCGCCCGGTGAAGCATTGAGGTTGATGCACGAGGAAGTAAGCGCAATAATCGAGGAATGAAAGCCTCCACTCAGCGCGCTCTTTTCATTGTCCCCTGGGTGATATCCTTTCTTCTCTTCTCCGCCTACCCCATAGTGTTCTCTCTCGGGGTGAGCGTTGCCGAGTACAATCCCTTCAAGGGCGGGCTCATAGGCTGGGCGGGCCTTGAGAACTACAGGGCTGTCTTCTCTGATGGCCTCTTCTGGCGTTCGTTCGCAAACACCATTCTCTTTGTCGTGGGGACCGTCCCGCCGACGGCGGCGCTGTCACTCCTCCTGGCGCTCCTCATAGAGCGCGCGGGAAGGGCGCGGGGTTTCCTTAGGACCGGCTATTTCGTGCCTTCCGTGGTCTCGCTGGCGGTGATATCGCTTGTCTTCAAATACGTCTATTCCAAGCAGGGCATGCTGAACCTGGTGCTGGGTCTCTTCGGAGCAAGCGGCCAGGAGTGGCTCTTGAATCCCCGGCTTGCGCTTCCCTCCATAATGGTGATGGACATCTGGGCCAGCATAGGCTACTACGCCATCTTCTATCTCGCCGCGCTCCAGACGGTTCCGCGGGAACTCTATGATGCCGCGAGGGTGGATGGCGCGGGCTGGTGGAGCACCTTCCATTCGGTCACGCTTCCCTGGATCCGTCCCGTCATCGTCTTCGTCGTGGTCGTGAACACCATCCGGGCCTTCCAGGTATTCGTGGAGGTCGTGATAATGACCCGTGGCGGCCCGATGGGGAGCACCATGACTCTGGTTTACTACATGTATGAAAGAGCTTTCCATCGCGTGGACATAGGTGCCGCAAGCGCGGTGGCCTTTATCGTGTTCGTGCTGATCACCCTCTTTGCCCTTGTGCAGGTAAAACTCATCGGGAGGATGAAGGCATCCGTGGGGTAGAGGTATCGTGAGAACTGGAAACAATATCAAGGACCGGGGCATCCGGGAGGCAGGACGATCGTGAGATCACGCAATACCAAGCTCGTGGCGGTCGCGCTCCTTGTCCTCCTCGCCATTAATCTCTTTCCGCTTTATGTCATGGTATCGGTATCGGTGAAGGGTGAGGGGACGGTCCTGTCGCACCTCTATGACCTTATCCCCTCGGAGCCCACCCTTGAGAACTACCGCGAGATCGTGAGTCACGGCCCCTTTGCCCGCTACTTCTTCAACAGCACCGTGGTGGTGGCCTTCGTGGTCCTGGGCAATCTCGCCTTCGCTTCCACGGCGGCCTATGCCATCGCAAGAAGCAGACGCAAGTACGCCAACCTGATGCTGGCGCTCCTGGTCTCAACCATGATGATTCCCAAGCACATCATGATGATCCCGCTCTTCACCCTGCTCCTCAGGATGAACCTCATAGATACCTACTATGCGCTCGTCCTTCCATTCCTGGTGGATGCCTTCAATGTGTTCTTCATCCACCAGTATGTTAAGTCTGTCCCCAGGGAGATGGAGGAAGCCGCCTTCGTGGATGGCGCCGGCCTCTTTACCACGTTTACCCGTATCGTCTTCCCGGCGCTCAAGCCTGCCCTGGTGGTGGTCGCCACCAACACCTTCCTGCTCAACTGGAACTCATTTCTCCTCCCCTTCATCCTCACCAACTCGGATAAGGTGAGGACTTTACCCGTGGGCCTTGCTATCTTCTCCCAGGGAGAGCACAGCGTCGACTGGGGCCTGTTGATGGCCGGAGCCACCCTGGCCGCCATCCCGACCATAGTTGCCTTCGCCTTCTTCCAGAAACACATAGTCCGCGGGATCACCGAGGGAGCCGTGAGAGGTTAGCGATGGCGAAGACCTATACAATGTGCGGAATCATGTCGGGCACCTCGCGTGACGGGGTGGATATTGCAGTAGTCAAGATTTCGGGCAGTTTCCCCTCCAACAAGATCAAGCCACTCTATGCCGAGACCTACACCTACCCACCCTGGCTCAAGAGCCTGCTGCTTACTCCCCTGGAGGATCTCAGGGTAGAGGATGTATCCGGGCTGGATTTCCTCCTGGGCGAGATCTATGCCGAGTATGCGCTCCGGGCGATCCAGAGCGCCGGACTTGGGCCCCGGGATGTGGATGCCATCGGCTCCCACGGCCAGACCCTGCTCCACCTGCCCGGGGGGAGAAAACTCGGTGAGCGTGAAGTGAGGTCGACCCTTCAGGTGGGCTCGGGAGCCGTGATAGCCCAGAAGGCTGGAATCACGACCGTATCAGACTTCAGGAGCGCGGACATCGCGGCGGGAGGGGTGGGAGCCCCCCTGGTTCCCGTCTATGACTATGCCGTGCTCCGCTCGTCGAAGAAGGCGCGCCTTGCCCTCAATATCGGTGGCATAGCCAATCTCACAGCCATTCCCCGGAAGGCCGACCCGGAGGACATCATCGCCTTCGACACCGGGCCGGGAAACTGCATGATAGACTCTGCGCTCCGGCTCCGCTCGGGTGACGCATCGGCGTTCGACCGCGACGGTGCGCTGGCCCGCGTCGGGGAACCTGATGACGAGTGTGTCGAGCAGGTTCTTTCCCATCCCTACTTCGCCCGGAAGCCTCCCAAGACAACCGGGTGGGAGGAGTTCGGTGAGGACTACACCGGTGGGCTTGTGGAGGCAATGGCCGGACG
>JAUVJV010000066.1 GCA_030592245.1 Candidatus Eiseniibacteriota bacterium | reverse complement strand
GTAAGCCTCCATTCTGTCGAAAGCTTTGTTTATTGCATCCTCGGGCATACAGAAAGAGAGCCTCATCCCGGTACGGAACATCAGGTACGCTGACTACTGTCGACTCAGTCTCTTGCGCACAAGCCCGAGAGCAGCTCCTAGACCTAAGAATCCGAACAATGAGTATATGAGCCAGAATAGCTGGTCCTTTCCGCCCACAGAGCCATAGACAAGGGGGTGCGAGATATTCCACGACCAGACCACGAACCACAAAATGAAACCGTATTTCAGTCCGCGACGCGCCGTAACCAGCCTGCTTGCCAGAGGCATCCTGGCATAGATGAGCGAAAGCAGAAGGCCGAATACACTTCCGATGACCAGCTTCGTCCAAAAGAAATAGAATGGGTTGATCTGTGATGGCTCAAACTTGCCGGCCGGCGCGAATTGCGGACCATATATGGCGCGTGACGCGGCTGCACCGACAACAAACAGGACAAGCCCCATGAGCGATCCTGCGATCCCACCGGCCACTGCTTCGTCTCTGAGTCTCATGCTACTCTCCTTTCTCCTACCAGCGAATCCCATTGCTGGATCAGTCACCTGCTGTATCAGTCACCTATAGAGGTATTCACCTTTTCCATGCACTCGTACCCAATGAGCTCGATACACTCCCCATCGGGGTCGACGTACTTCACGAAATGGTGAGGAGCCTCTGCCGTGTAGAAATAGTGATACCGGGTTCTCCAGAACAGCCTGCCGATGATGCCTGTCAAGCCGAACTCAATCTTGACACAATGAAAGGTTCCACCTGGAACCACGACGTCCTCTTCACATATCAGCTGTGCATAGGCGTCTACGACGCGGAATGCATTCTGACCGCGGTCAACGAGCAATTTCATCTCCACTCTGTCCGGGCGGTCCTGGCCGGCGAATGCCCGCAGGTATTGGAGAAGTGTGGAGCCATTATGGGTGGAGCCGGATGTTTCAACTATTCGTGCATCGCTTTCGCCTTTGACCGCGATGCGCAAGGATTGTTCTGAGAAATCGATCTGTCTTTCGATAGCTCCGTCACGGCCGACGAGTTGATACCGGGAGGGCTGGAGATCGTCTCCGCTCATCCAGATCAGGGTTGTCTTTTCCCCGCCGGTGCATCTGACGACATAGAAAGGCGGATTGCCTTCCCCGGCGCAGGTAATCCTGGTCGTATCCAGGAATGACCGGCCGGTTGCCAGGTCCGTGGTCCGCATAATGGTCGTTTCGCCTTGGGGGATCAGACATCGCGCGGGGGCAGTATCCCCGGAACCAGCCAGGGCGAGAGCGGGCCAGATGAGAGAGCAAACGGTGAGTGCTGACACCAGATGCCTTCGCTGTGCCCGGATCCCCAATAAGACCGTCCGCAGTCTTCCTGACCTGCCCATCTTAATCCGGCCGAATAAGACCTCGCGGAATGAGAGCTCACAGAAAACACCTCTGTACCAGTCTTTCATGTCTGTCTCCTTTCATGATGTAAGCAAGTGGTTCCCAAAAATTAGAGTACTTTGCATATTAGAGTATATGTCCAAAAAAAACTATAGTCCCAGTATCCTCTCCAACCCGGCGAGATACTCCTTGAACATCCTGCGCCCCTTATCGGTGATACGGTAGTGCGAAACCGGACGCCTCCCTGCGAAGGTCTTCGTTGTCGAGATATATCCCGCGGTCTCCAGTGTCCGAAGATTGGCGCTCAGGTTACCGTCCGTTGCGTTCACCTTGTCCCTCAGGTATGTGAACTGGGCCTCCTCGACATTAACGAGCACCGCCATGACCGCCAGGCGCACCCGTGAATGAATCACCTCATCGAGCTGCTTGTAGTCGAATTCACTCATAGGACTCGCGACACATATTCGCTTTCCACTTCCTGTAGAGGACGATGCCCGGGATCATCTGAAGCAGAATGAACATCCCGGCCAATATGGCAACAGAATACTCGCTGGGCACAAGAAACATGAAAACCGCACCACCCCACCACAATATGGCTGTGTTACGCATCCATGCATTGGTCGTGATGAGGCCCGTCGTGAAGCAGGCGCTCCCGAACAGGGTCGCAACAACCGGGGGGATCGCCCAGGACTGAATCGCCCCCGAGAAATAACCGACAAGAGTCAGTATCGGGATAGCTATCCCCCAACCTGTCCAGACGGCCTCCAGGGTTCTCCGGGCAAAAGTCTTCACATGGATCTCGGAATAGGTGCTTCGCCTCAGCACGAAGCTCATGAGCCACCCAACAGCAATGAGAGGTATCCAGAGCCATGCGGGGTTGAGGGTACTCCCAAAGCCGTCGAGCAGATATTTGATGGCTATCCCAACCAGGACCAGGACGCTCCAGAGAATGTACTGCTTACCATTGTCTATGATGGTCCTCTGGCTGTCTTCCATCACCTTTTTGATAAAGGCCAGTTCCTCTTGAGCCTGTGCTCTGTCCATAGTGACACCTTCCTTATCTAATCTAATATGCAGAGTACTTTATATATCAGAGTACTGGATACTCGGGGCTTTGTCAAGAGATAAATCCGGGAAGCGTGACCCCGGAGTGCCATTTTCTCCGGCCGGCCATTGTCCAGTTTCAGGGGCAATCTCACCCCGGGGAGCGGATCGGTGCCGCTTGTGACCGCATGAGAGTGACGTCACCACGGGGAGCGGATCAGTGCCGCCCGTGACCGCATGAGAGTGACATTACCCCGGGGAGCGGACCGGTGCCACTTGTGACCGCTTATCCGCCGAAGTAAGCCTCCATTCTCTCGAAAGCTTTGTTTATTGCATCCTCGGGCACACAGAAAGAGAGCCTCAGATGCTGCTCCCCGGTGGGCCCGAAGGCCACTCCCGGGGTTGTCGAGACCCGGCCCTCTCTGAGAAGCTTCTTGCAGAAGGTCGTCGAATCCTTCGCGGCATCCAGCAGGATTCTGGGAAACATGAGATACGAGCCCGCCGGCTTATAATAGCTGAACACCGAGCCGAGACGATCAAGCCTATCGCACATCAGGTTACGCGCGGCAAGATAATGCTCCGCAAAACTGTGCACACAGTCCTGAGGGCCTTGCAGGGCTGCCAGGGCGGCGTACTGAGAAATCACCGGAGCACATATGGCAAGCGGGATGTGGGCCTTCGCGATCTGAGGAATAAGGTCGCTGTCGGCGTGGAGATACCCGATCCTCCACCCTGTCATGGCATATGTCTTGGTGAAGGTGTAGCAGCTGATGACATTCCTTCGCATCTCGGGGATCGATGCAATACTGAAGTGTTTGTGGCCATCGTAGACGAAGTACTCATATGCCTCATCGGTGATGACCGCCAGATCATGCTCCAGACATACTTCCCCGAGCTGCCGGAGCGCTTGCTCGGAAAAGACAGTACCGGTAGGATTGCTTGGTGAACAGTACAGGATGGCCTTCGTCCTCGGCGTAATCGCCCGCTTGATAGCCTCGATGTCCAGGACAAAGCCATCATCCTCAACCGTCGGCACTAATACCGGCTTGCCGGAGGCAATTACCACCTGGCGAATATGGGTCGAATAGGTTGGAGATGGAAGAATCACCTCGTCACCGGGGTCCACTACAGCCAAGACGGCAGCGGCCAACCCCTCAATCGCACCTACGGTTACCAATACCTCTGACGGGTCGGCCTCGATCTTGTTATCCCGGGCAAGTTTCTTCGCAATCTCCTCCCGCAACCTGGGCAGACCGGCATTCTCAGAGTATCCCCCCACAAGGCCGTCCCTGATCGCAGCCACGGCTGCTTCCTTGATGTGTTCGGGCGTGTCGGATGTAGGCTTGGCCCAGGATAAGAACGCCACATCCTCCACTTCTTTGGACAGTCTCGTCATCTCGTGGATCGCTGACTTTC
Source organism: Candidatus Eiseniibacteriota bacterium (assembly GCA_030592245.1). Taxonomy (GTDB): domain Bacteria; phylum Arandabacterota; class Arandabacteria; order Arandabacterales; family Arandabacteraceae; genus JAUVJV01. The sequence goes on along the minus strand of JAUVJV010000066.1, from coordinate 4,733 downwards.
CGATTTGTCCAATCCTGTCGGATACCCTCAAGCGCTTTGCCATGCTGATACCTCCCATCTCGTCCTGTTGACCGGAGCTCCGGCGCCGAATCACCCGGATTCCATGATGATGCGCTCAACGAATCTTGTGAAATCCCTTGTACCACCGTCCTGCCCTACTATGTCGAGGACCTGCTCGGCTTTGCTCACTACGCCGGCAAGCAAATCGGCACCGAAGTCAAAGAGTACCGGGCACAGCGGAGTGCTCGGCCCGATGACCATGGTATAGCCTCCGCTGATCTCAAGAAGGCGTTCCAGGGTCTTGTTGACGAATGCGCTTCCGGTGATCACCACCAGGTCGCACCCGGGGAGAATCGATTCGGCCTCCGAGGCAGGTAGACATCCTTCCCGTGGCCTCTTCTCAAACACGTAGACCTTGCCTGTGAGATGCCGGATGAAGGGGAACCAGCCCACCACCGCTGTCGACTCAGACCGGTTCGCCATCTCTATGATTCTCTCAAATATATCCCCCGTCGTCATCCTACCCCCGGGCGTGATCTGCGCGTTTATCGCAGCAGCACCTATTGATGCCTCCATGGGCCTGTCGGATGAGACCAGGTGGGCCAACTTTGTCTGTATGAATCCCCGCGCATCTACCTGTTCCTGGCATTGTCCATGCATTGTGCGTGCCAGGCCAACTCTCTCCCCTATTCGGACGGCTGTGTACCTCAGACCTGTTCGTATGTCATCGGCAGCCTTGTCCGTGATCAGCCGCAATACCTCTTCAGTGAGACCCATCTGGCTCGCAATCTCCTCTCCGACGATCTGGTTTGCCCGAACCCCGTGCATACTAACACTTCTCCCCGCTCGAAGGGTGAAGAAAGGGACATGAGAAGAGGTCGCGACAGGCCAGACAAAAATGCCCACCGTGAGAGCGCCGCCCGGACCGGTCAAGCCTGGTCTCACAGATGACTTGATAGTCTTTGCTTATCGCTTGAGCACCATTGTGAAGAGCGGCTGCGGCGCAAAGGGGCCAAAGTCTACAGTCATACGTCGGGGACACATTGCCGAACCCGGAACCGTATGACCGTAGACTTGACCCTTCAGTCTCCTATTTTACCAGGACAAGCTTTCTCGTGGCGACGGTCTTGCCTGCCATTGTCTGCAGGTTCACGAAATATACGCCGGTTGCCACCCTCTCTCCAGTCTCATTCCGTCCATCCCAGAGGACCGTGCCGGAATCCGAGGCTGAGGATCCCAGCGAACGAACGAGACGTCCCGATAGATCATAGATCTTCAGTGTCCGGTATATGCCCGCCGCGCCCTCTGCATGATAGCAGATATGCATCCTGTCGCTTGAGGGATTGGGATAGGCAACAAGCCTGAAGGCTTCCGGGATCTCCGGCAGGGAGATGCCCGCCCCGGAGTCATCATACCTCGATATTCCGCTGCTGACGCTTCCGAACCACTTGTATCCTAGCCCATCCACACAAACAGAACTGAGATCATCATCGACGAGCCCTTCCGTCTGCCTGTAAGTTATCCAGGTACCTCCATCCATTACACTTGCACCGGTCGCCGTGGCTATACATATGTCGACTCCGTCCACTGCGATGTCTCTCACATCGTTGCCGGCAATGCCGTCCGCCGTGGTGTAGTTGGTCCATTTCGTGCCGTCGAACATGCTCACTCCGCCGCGGGTTGCGAACCACTTGTTGTTGGTGGGACCTATTGCTGTTCTTGTTACCCAGTCGTGAACCAGGCCATCCGCCGTGGTGTAGTTGGTCCAGCTATTGGCGAACTGATCGAACTTACTGATCCCCTCTTCGGTCCCTATCCAGACGGTGTCGCCATGGTCGACTGCGACATTGAGGCCGTCGTCATCGATCAACCCACTATTGCTCAGATAGTAGTTTGTCCAGGTGGCGCCATCAAACTTGGCCACCGCACCGTCCTGTTCCATGGGGCCGTCCCAACCCGCCGTTCCGAGCCAGACAGTGCCGAAGGAGTCCCCGGCAATCGAGAGAATGATGTCTCCGAGCAGGCCTGAATTGGACGTATTGTAGTTCGTCCAGGCGATCCCGTCGAACTTGAATAGGCCGCTGTACTGGGTGCCTACCCACAGTACGTCCAGTTTATCCACGTAGACGCAGTTTACATAGTTGCCGCTGAGTCCGCTGTTGCCGGAGTAATAGTAGGACCATGTCCCCGCGTTGAGTGTGGCTACGCCATAGAAGTAGGTGCCAAAGTAGATGGTGCCGAGGCTGTTCTTGTCTATAGCGGTTATCCGGTTGCAGTGGGGCTCATCTGACGTCTTATAGGTGGACCAGGAGCTGCCATCGAACTTGGTCACACCGTAGATCTCGGTTCCGAAGTACTTATCGGTTCCGTTGATCGAAATACTGTATATGCTCCTGTGGCCGATTCCACTGTCGCCTACTCCATAGTTTGTCCAGGTCGTCCCGTCGAATCGAGAGACTCCGCCGTCGGAGGAGGTGTGGTTGGCGATCCAGACTACACTGTCCTGCTCCACGCCGAAACACTCAATCTGGTTCCCCAACAGGTCGCTGTTGGTATTGGTATAGTTGACCCATGATACTCCATCGTAAACAAACACCCCGGCTGTCCAGCTGCCAGCCCAGACCTTGTCGTTTCCGTCAACGGTGAGAGAAAGAAAGTACTGGCCGATGGAGCTCGGGTTCGGGTCGTGTCGTGTCCACGTCGAACCGTCAAAAACGGACACGCCGCCGGGGTCTCCATAGTCGTCGGGGTTGTTTCCCGTCCAAATTCTGTTCTGTGAATCCACACCGATCCCTCTGACCGCGACATTGGTCGCACCACCGCCGAGATCGGTGTAAACCTGCCATGCGGATCCGTCAAAACATGCTATTCCATAGCCCGTTCCAAACCACATATAACCAAGCGTATCCTGGGCAATTGCATAGACTGTGTTGTTTGGCAGGGGGGAGTTCGCGGTATTGTATGTTGTCCAGGTGACACCATCGTACTTCTGGACACCCTCTTTGGTTCCAAACCATTCATTGCCCACATCATCCACAAATACATCCTTCACCCAGCTGTCTGCAAGTCCGTCCGCTGTCGAGAGCTTGACATATGAGCTGTCAGAGAGATCCCACCTCACCACGCCACCCGAGGTGCCAACCCACAGGTAGGTCCCGTCTATGCCGCTGCCTGAGATCTCGTTAGCATTGGTATGGGTTGTCCATCCACTCGCAAACGCGGAGGTGGAAATCACTGGGGCAACTAAGGCTGCCAGGGAAAGAATGACTGCCAGGCTTCTGAATGTACACGACCACATGCGGGTTCTGCCTCGCTCGGGCATGGTACACCTCCTCAGGGTCATAAGAGCTCACGGATATCCATCTTCTCATCGAGATCCACATCATCGGGCGTACCTCAAGAGAAGGACCGGCAGAAGCAGCCATGCGAGGCTGCTTCTGCCTGATACACGGCTAATGCGCCTATTGGTATAGCGCCTTGATAGTACCCCAGTGCGTGTTTTCGGCCGCACTCGGCTGGCACTGGCCCACCTTGATATCATCGACGACCAGGGTGTAGTCATTGTAGATCCACCTGATCGCCAGGTAGCAATTCTGGCCGGCATAGGGGCTTAAGTCGTATCCATAATAGACATACGCATCGCCGAGCCCCGCAACACTGCCCAGCGTAACGGTGAAGTCCGACATCGATGTGCCTGTCGTGGAGAGCCGCACCTCGAAATCCTCGGTTCCGTACCACGCCTTGGCATAGAAGCAGATCGAGTCCCCTGCACTAACGGCCACCTGCGGCGTGATCAACCAGTCGTCGCCGGCACCGGAGCTGGAATAGGCCGACACTGCCGCCACCCAGTCGCCCGAGTGAGCAGCGCTCGCGTTGTTGTAAGCAAACCACTGGTCTCCGTCACCACCCCCGTCAATAATGGTCCAGTCGGTCGGAATCGCTCCACCCTCGAACCCCTCTTCGATCGTCCAACCCATCACCGACGCCGGCGCGGCAAGAAGAACTACAGCGAACAGCACTACCAATCCCTTCATTCTCCCCCTCCTTTGCTCGCCTGCCGTGCTGCAGATGTCTCTGACCTACCTGCCATGCACAGCCACCTCTACCCAACACACAACCAAGGCCATCTGCTTCCTTGCATACCACCCTGGCGGCGCATTCGCATGATGTCTCTGTGGGAGAACATTCGGTGCCTCTGACCTTCTGAGGCTTGATGAACCAGCCGGGGACGGCCTGTCATCAAGACCGGTTCAGAGAACACCGTCAGGTTTGGGCCTTTTCACTTGCATGATCAACACGCTCTCCCACAGCAAACATCCGGAGAGCACCGGCAGCACAAGGTGCCGGCACTTCCTGCCATGGCAACCCGTATTGCACCTGGGTGCGGACCCGGGCGCTACGTTAGCCCAAAGCCACTGAGCGTATCATACGGAACCTCTCTGTGTCAAGCTCTTCTATCGTTTGGCATAGAGAAGAAGGAATCTGCGACCCGGGGTGCGGACAACTGGGGAGGCTTGTGCCGCCTTAAGGATCGTCGCAATCTATGGCGGCGTGGATGGAGAAGAGTCGGAGAGGAGAACACTCATATTCACAAATGCCTATCTGGCTGTGTCAAAGAACACCCGGAAACTCAGCTAGGTAACCGGGGCAAACTCAAAGACCGTATTGTGTCCATGGCATCCTGATATTGGGGGCGCAGCACGACATGACACTTGCCCCCTCTGCGCTTGGGG
>JAUVJV010000151.1 GCA_030592245.1 Candidatus Eiseniibacteriota bacterium | reverse complement strand
GCACAACACCCCCAGGCCTTCCAGGTACTCACCCAGGAAGATCGTACCGTCGGGCTGGATGTGGACCTCCGAAATCACGGGGCTGTCCCGGACATCGCCGTGGGAGGCCCACTCACCACTCGCGACATCGAGACTCATGAGTCCCCCGCCCCAGAACCATACCCAGAGTGACCCGTCAACAGGATGGCTATCGATGGCAAAAGGCCTGTTGCTATTGATCGTGGGGCTCATCACCCGGTCCCATTCGAAGCCATCGTAGGTCAAGAGGCCAATATCCGCATCAGGCACACCGGACCACCGGGTGCCCGTGGCACACCATACGGTGCCCCCGGAATCCACCTCGATATCCTCCACGTAGTTGCCCGCCGGCCCATCAGAAAGGAGCAGCTCCCACGCAACACCCTTCAGCACCGCGCAACCATCCTCCGTTCCCAGCCAAACCCTGTCAACCCAGTGAGAACCGCTCACGAAGATGGAGGAAGCATCCCGGAGCTGCGTCGGAAGCCCCTCTGTGTTGCGGCGCCAGGCCTCTGCTGCGAAGTCGTACCTGGAGGGGCCATTTGACGTGGCCACCCACACAGTGTTGTCCAGGGCTCCTATCGCGTATAGCTCATCGGGCTTTATGAAAGTCTTCGATATTACTTGGAGACCGTCGCCGTCATAGGTATAGATGGACTCTTCCGCGACAATCCAGAACCTGCTCACCTGGTCATAGTCCATGCTCTGGACGCTGCGCCCGGAAAGCACCTCGCGCCACTCGCGGAGGTTGGTATCGGAAGAGAAGACCCCGCAGTTGGCACCAACCAGTACCTCGACTTCATTCAGCGCCACGCTCAGCGCATTACTGCACCCGGAATTCGCCCAATCGGTCCCGTCACAGAAGGTCCGGAACTTGCCATCGGCGAAAAGCGAGATCCCGCCGGTGGTACCGACTACAGTCAGCGAGCCATAAGTATCAATGTCATTAACATCGTCACTGAGCAAGCTCAGGGTGGCCGTGCTGTGCCAGTCCCAGGTCCCATCCGGGTGATGGACGGATACACCCTCACCCGAGGTTCCTATCCAGAGATTTCCTTCATCATCCACAGCAACGGCGGTCACCGAATTGGCTCGCAGGCCGCCGGCGGACTTGAGTATCTTGGAATCCTGGCCGGTGGCAGGGTCCATCGCAACCACCCCGGCGGTCGACCCCCAGTAGATGTAGCCAGGTACCGGCCCCACCCACAGGGACGTTACATTATTCGAGTTAACATGGATCTCCCACTGGTCTTCGGCTAATGCCGGACACGCCGCCAGAGCGACTGCCGCGATTAACAGCACAGACCTCATCATCCACCCTCCTCATCAACGCTTCAATGTCCGCTTCCCAACAGGTCGGGGAATCCCTTGAGACTCAAGAGGACAATCTCCAGATCGCTCGAGACCGACCAATTCTGAAGATAATACATATCCATCCTGTCCTGGTAAACTTTCGCAGATTGGCCGGTCATCACACGCCAGGGTCCCGTCACGCCGGGCTTCATGCTCTCACCGCTCACGGGGTGCCTGGGGCCCACAAGGGTCCTCCTGCCCGAGAGCACCTGCCAGAGGTTCCCGACGGTCCTGGCCCAGGTCCCGAAGTTGCGATGCGAGAGAACCTGCCAGGTGAGTATCGCGGGCGCCAGCAGCAGCAGTCCCAGCATCCCCAGGAGGGCAACGGCACGATCCACCGCGTACTTGGTCAGCAGGCGGACACCGGCGAGCGTGGCCAGGGGAAAGACCACTACCGGAGTGCCGGCAACCTCATCCATCTGGGATCCCCTGATCAGCATGTCGGTGACCTCGGAGACCACCTTGACCTCCGCCCCCGAGCTCCTGGCCGCGTTCACAATGCCGCCGATCTCCTGCCTGGACAGCTGCCGGTCACCCACCAGTACCTCGTGAAGCCTGTGTTCGGCGACAATGCTGCGGATGTCGTCCGTCGTTCCCATAAGAGGCTTCATGCTCTCCGGCAGCATGCGCCCCTCGGGGGCCACGTATCCGACAAAGTCATAGCCCTCGTCTGTCGCCGCCTCCAGCTTCCGCCTGAGGGCGACGGCGTGATCGTCCTCCCCCACGATCGCCACCCTTCTCAAGTCGAAGAGCCCCCTCCTTAATCCGCTGTGAAGGCTCCTCTGTGCGGCGCGGCCCGTGGTCACCAGCAGGACCGCTATCGGCCAGAATACCAGTACCACGAAACGCGAATAGGCGATGGTCTGCGTCAGGTAGGTCGCCGCCATTATCACCAGCGAACTCAGCAGGACGGCGCGTGAGATCCTGATAAGGTCCCTGGCAAAGTTCGTGCGTCCAGGTCTCCGGTAAAGTCCGGAATAGACAAAGGAGAAGAGGCAGACGATGTTGACCAGGATCAGGAAGTCCCTGTAGATCACGACCGTGTATACGGGCTTGGTGAACAGGCCGGCAATGTCGATCTCGCTGGCGAGGTACCTGAAGAAATAGGCGAGAACAAAGGAGACGTTTATCAGTATGACATCCGACAGGACAGTGCCCAGGATTCCCAGGGCACGCCTCTCACGTTTCAGGGAGTGCATCGCGGAGCTCCATTTGTCATAGAAGCGAAACGTACTGAGCAGATGGCTGACCAGCTTGCGGTCCGGCAGCAGCCGGGCGCTCTCGCGTCTGTAATGGTGCTTCATCTCACTCGAATGAGCATAACATACCTTCCAGCCGTGCTTCTTCATGCGGTAACACCAGTCGACGTCCTCGAAGTACAGGAAGAACCTCTCGTCCATTCCGCCGACGCCCTCATAGGCCTCACGGCGGACCATCATGCAGGCACCCGTGAGCCAGTCCACCTCCATGTCCGAGTCATGGTCCCAGTCGAGCATCAGGTGTTTCCTGACCTGGCCCGAATTCGGAAACAGCTTGCCCAGAACCGTGCGCCTTAAGAGCACAACCGGGATCGTGTAGAAGGTGCGGCAGGACATCTGGAGCGATCCATCCGGGTTGAGCAGCTTTCCGCCCGCGATGCCCGCGTCCGGGGTCTTCTCCATGAACTCCCAGAGCCTGGTGATGGCGTCCGCGCTGGTCTCGATATCGGGGTTGAGAACAAGGAAGTAACTGCCGCTTGCCTCCACTATGCCCCGGTTCACCGCCTTGGCATAGCCCAGGTTGACCGGGTTCCTGATGGTGCGCACCCGGGGAAACTCCGCCTCCAGCATGTCGGCGCTGCCGTCGGAAGACGCATTGTCGATCACTATCACTTCGCCGACGATTCCGGGGAGATTATCGAAAAGAGAGGCCAAGAGGCGCCGTATGAAGTCTCTGGTGTTGTACGAGACTATGATTACCGAAACCTCACGCCTGTCCTCTTCGCCGGAGCGCCCATCCTCTTCTGCGAATAAAGGTGGCTGTCCTTTGTCGTTCATCATGGCGAACCCCTTACATCCGTCCCGCAAGGGCCCTCAGCCTGAACCACCATACCTTCCAGATGGCCTCCCATACTATGCGATTGGACATCTTGGAAGTCCCTGAATGACGGTCGACGAAGACGATGGGAATCTCGGCTATCCGGAATCCCTTTCTCCAGGAACGAAAGGTCGTCTCGATCTGGAAGCAATAGCCGTCCGAGATTATGCTGTCGAGGTCGATCTGCTCCAGGACTTTCCTTCTGAAGCACTTGAAGCCTGAGGTGACATCATGGACGGGCAGCCCGGTGATGATCCTGCTATAGACATTGGCACAGTAGCTGAGCAGCAGACGCTGGATAGGCCAGTTCACGACGTTCACGCCCTTCACGTACCGGGACCCTATCACCAGGTCATTGTCTTTTATGGCCTTCAGGAGATCGCCTATATACTTGGGGTCATGCGAGAAATCCGCATCCATCTGGACCACCAGGTCAGCCCCCTCGGCCAGCGCCAGCTTGAAGCCATCGATGTAGGCCGAACCCAGGCCCATCTTGCCGGGCCTGCTCAGCAGCTGTACCCGCGGGTTGCTTGCCGCGACGGCTTCCACCCATGTGGCCGTTCCATCAGGGGAGTTATCATCGACCACAAGCACGCGGATATCGGGACCGGCCTCCAAGAGGGCGGAGATGAGGGTCTCGATGTTCTGTCTCTCATTGTAGGTAGGAACCACTATGGTAGTGCTAGCCATTCCCCGGCCTCTCCCTGGCGCGCCACCAACCGGCGGCGACTATCATTCCCACAACAGCACAGCAACCCAGACACAGGTAAGTACCCAGCCTAAACCACGGCGAATCGTATTTCATCGTAATTCTGTGATCTCCCGGCGGAAGCCTGATCGCCCTCATGGATATATTGCACCGCTCGACGGGGACCTCCTCGCCGTCTACATAGGCCTTCCAATAAGGCAGGTAGTTGCCACTGTAATAGAGGTAGCCGTCCGATTCCAGCCGGGCCTGTATGACAACACCGTTCGGATCATCCGACTCTATGGTGGCGCGTTCCCCGGGGAGGCTTCCGCTCCCCGCCATCGCTTCGCCCCCGTGGAGCACGATCGTCGTCGCGGGGTCGAAATCGGAGCTCATGATGATATCGAGGGCGGCACCGTCGTCTTCGGCAAGGACGGTATTGTGCACGACGAAGGCCCGCTCCAGGTAGCCCTTGTTCTCGTACACGAAGGCCCTGCCGAACTCCTGCCTGGCCTCCAGCATGGAATGGGATATGCGCTCGCTTGTGAGCACGTACTTGACGTTTGCGATCCTCATTATGTTCGGATGGTTCAGGTTCGCCTGGTTCTCCCCGACCAGGGAGTCATAAAACCTCACCCGGTTGTCATAGAAACCGTTGGCCGTCTCTATCCCGAAGATCGGAAGGTAGTTCCTGTTGTAGAAGCTCCACCCCGTTAAGGGAAGAACCCGGAAATGTCCCTGGTCCTTGCTTACATATTCGATCATCGGGTCTCTTCTCACGAAATCCCCTACTTCAATATACTCAATGAACCGGGTCGAATGGCGGAGACCCGTAAGGAGAAGGCCCACCACGAGAATGCCGATCCACAAGGCACCGGCCCACCTGCGCCTGTAGGAGGTTCGCGCAAGCCCGATCGAGGCCCACACAAAGACCGCGAGTAAGATGGCATCCGCGGGCCACGAGCCAGACGCGTTCCGGGCCGTCTCGAGCTTCTGCTGGTCGGGCCAGCCGAAGACACCCTTCCACAGGCCCAGGAATGCCCCCCTCCCCACGGTGAAGATGATCGTAAGCACCAGAGTGCCGAGCATTATCCCCATCAGCCACCGCTTCTGGCCTTCCGAGATCTTCTTCTCGAGAAAGGCGTTCACGAAATAGGCCGCAAGGACGCTCGAGGCGCACGAGAACATGAACATGATCACGCTGGGCGCCCTCAGGAACTTAGCCCCGGGCACGGTGTGGAATATGATCTTAAGGACCGGGGTATGCGCCCCCAGCGCGTAGAGCGGGCAGAAGATAAAGAGCACCAGCCACGGCAACATGTCTCTCCGCCTTACGAAGAAGACGAAGCTGCATACGGCAAGAAGGAAGATCAAGGGCCCGGGAGACTCGGCATTGAGCTTGAAAAAATTCCGCCCCCAGTAACTGTCCAGGTAGCCGGCGAATGACGGGTACAGAAGTGAGACTATCTCTTCCGGGTGAAGCGACCAGCTGGACGCGAACTCCAGCGTGACCCCCCCGGTCCTGGGTGAGAAGTTGGTGGTGTAGTGATAGGTCGGCAGCAACTGGACGCAGCCGATGCCCGCCCCCACGACCACCGCAAGCAGGAGGAGCAAGACTCCCCTCACGATCATCCTCTTTCCAATCATCCTCGGGATATTGAGGATGAAGTACAGCCCGAGACCCCATCCGGCGAAGTAGGCCATCTGGGGATGCGCCGTAAGGAACAGCAGCCCGATCGAGCCCCCGAAAAGCGCGGACTCCAGCAGCCGGGGTTTTCGTATCATGCGCTCTAAGAGCATCACGCAAAGTGGAAAGAGTGCGGTCACGAACATCTTGGCGTCGTGTCCGGCATAGATGAGGGAAAGAAAATGGGGTGCGACCATGTACCCGACGGCTCCCACCAGGCAGGCCCGTCTCCTCAAGCCCAAGGTCCGCAAGAGGAAGTACATCGCGATTCCGGCCACCCAGACATGCAGGATGATCTT
>JAUVJV010000305.1 GCA_030592245.1 Candidatus Eiseniibacteriota bacterium | reverse complement strand
GCATAAACGCACGGAAATATGAACCCGTGACACCACCTCCCTCGTAATGACTTCACCCTACTTTTCCAAACAGTGTCATCAACAAAAGATGTTCACTACGTCCGAAGTGTCTGTCACGCTCTCCTTAATCCTCACAGCTCCTAACCAGTGTAGCGCCTGGCGTCCCGCATTTCAAGCACATAATACAGAAAAACTGGGGATTCCTAAGGCATACCATCGGAGGTTGAAGGGGTTGGCCGAATCCTGGATTCAGGAGACCAGGGGATTGGTCATTCTGCCGACCTTCTGAGGGGCGCCGTGCGCCGCCCAGATGCGGGTGTTGAGATCGAGGTCTTCAACGATACCAAGGGCAAGCTGGAGATCCGCGAAGTACTCCCTGATCCCCTTGAATCCCGTGATCTTGCCGAAGACCCGGGGTTCGAAGAGACTCCGCCGATATGGAACCGCCACGAAGACCTCTGACCCGACAAAAGAGAAGTGCACCTCCCGGCCGGTTTTCTTCCGGAAGTCAAGGATCCTCTGAACCAAGCTTGTCGAGAGCACGTATCTGGACTCTATCTGGTCATCGCCGTAGACCACGAAGTACCTCTCGAATTCCGGGTTCTCGAGCTTCACCAGCTCCCCGCGTGACTTGTTGAGGGACTGGAAGAGGCTGCCGATTCCCCCGAATAGCCTCTCCGCAGTATCAGGAAGCACCACGGTCTTGCCACGAAATCTCTTATTGAAGCCCGCGGTGAAGAACAGACCCTTGAAAATCGTATGGTACCGCTTCTTTTTTCTACCATTGCTGTCGGTAGCCTCGGTCCTGTACTGGGCGTGAACCTCCGAGAACTCGATATCGGTCCGGCCGATTCTCCCACTTACCAGATCATCGCCCTGCAACCTGTCCGGATACCGCTGGAAGATCCTGCTAGAGTGGAATATCTCCCGGGAGACATGCCCGTGGGCAAGGTAGGTGAGGCCCGGATCAATAAACTTGATGATTCGCCTGATCACCCTGACCTTGAACTGCCCGACATACTCACGAGTGATGACCTTGTAACCGCAAGAGCCTGCAGCCAGGCAGATGAACGCCGATATGACGCCGAGCCTGCCCCCGAGGTTCAGCAGAAAGTCGACAGCCATACACATCACGAATACGCCCGCCGCCAAGGCCAGCATGGTTTTCACCCTGGCCAGAACCGACAGGCGGATCTTCTCAAGCACCTTAAGTTCCTTAAGAAGATCAGTGGCGAAGAAATGGGCCAGGTCGGATTCGGTCCTTGGAACCATGGATCACCTCAGCCTTATGCTTTGCCGCTACCGCTGGAGGAGCGCGTGGACGTCCGCTGTCTCGCGCTCAACCGGCTGTATCTTGAACACCGGCTTCCGATCGAAGTCGAAGAGCTTGGCGATCATATTGGTGGGAAACACCTCCACGGCGTTGTTATACACCGTCACGGTCGCGTTGTAGGCCCGCCGCGCCGCCGAAACTTGCTCCTCCATCTCGGTCAGGGTCTGCTGAAGGTGCATGAAGTTTTGATTGGCTTTAAGGTCGGGGTAATTCTCAACGGCGACCATGATGCCGCGCAACGCCTCGGATATCCGGGTGTCGATCTCGAACTTCTCCTGATCGGATACGCCGCCGGAAAGGGCCCTGGCCCTCAGGCGCGTGACTTCGGTAAGCGCCTCCTGCTCGTGCTTCATGTAGTGCTGTACGGCTGCCACCAGGTTGGGAATGAGGTCGTGGCGCTTCTTGAGGATGGCGTCGACCGATGCGAATACGTTCTGAACCTGGTTTCTCTTGCGCACCAGGGTGTTATACATGACTGTGACCATGACCGCCACAATACCCACAGCTATGAGAAACAGCATCAATTGTCCTCCTGTTGGGAATAAACGCTCTCCATAGGATAGAACGACCCCCGGCGACAGAATCTTGACTGATTTTACCCCACCGGGCGCTCCCGGAGACCGGCCTGCCCCGGGCCACTCGCCCCGAGCGGCTCCTGGGTTCTAGTCCTGTTTGGGGAGGCATGCGGAACTGTCAACGAGTGTGATCTATAGCTCAATTTGACCCGAGGCAGTGCCATATTATCTGGAAACCGCATTAGACTCTGAAGAGCATGGGCAGGTCCTGGAAGTCCTTGAAAGCAAAGTGAGTATGTGGTATCCATGGTTGAGTGTTATCCGGAAAAGGATTGGAGGGCTGATGGGGATTCTCCTGATCATCAACGACGCACCTTATGGGACTGAGAAGGCCTACAACGCGCTCAGGCTGGCAATGACACTGCAGAAGGAAGACTCGGGCGAATCGGTGCAGGTGTTCCTGCTGGCTGATTCTGTCGGGTGCGCCCTCGCAGGGCAGAAGACCCCCGACGGGTACTACAACATCGAGAGAATGCTGAGTTCAGTGATTCGCAAGGGCGCTCAAGTCAAAGCGTGTGGTTCTTGCGCTCAGGCGAGAGGGATGGCAAACCTCGATCTCATCGCTGGTGTCGAGCTATCCACGATGAAGGACCTCGCCAAGTGGGTGTCAGAAGCCGACAACGTAGTCACGTTCTAGTGGGATCGCACGGAACGTAACTGGCGCAAGTACCCGGCGTTCTCTTGCGCGGCTGATACGCGATTTGCTAGTCTCGGCAGAACAGCAGCTTCAAGTCTGTATCTTCATGCCAGATTAGCCACCATCTGTGCCATTTTGACACATTCCTCGCTCATAAGAAAGTTGCGAAGATCGTTCTGTTTGGGGAGGCATGCGGAACATGTCACCGAAATCAGGATGGACGCCTGCAATGCCGAAGGAATGGATCGAGTAGGAGGAGGGCTCACGCCCTCCGTCCTCTCACACCACCGTACGTACGGTTCCGTATACGGCGGTTCGTGATGTATTTCGGATAGAGAGAATCGTGTCCAACAGTGACACAAGCCCAATCTTGTCGAAGTAGGACTTTTTGAAGGCACTGTGCATATGGGAAGCACCTGAGTTCCACCAGGGGCCTCGTCCATTTGTGGCGGATCGCCATGCGCGTGCTTCCGCAAGTCCTCGGCTCATCAGCTTTCGCGCTCGTGTGTACACCCGTTTCCACTGGCGCCAGATGATACAGCGAAGTCTCCGCCGTATCCACCCGTCCAGTGCCTCGAAGACGTTCTTCACCTCACAAAGACCGAAGTAGTTGATCCATCCACGAAGATTCTGGTTGAGTTCCTCGACTACTCGGACGACCGACCGTCCACTGCCTCTGCGGAATATCTCCCGCAAGGCTCTCATCAGTCGTTTATACGACTGCCGTGAGACTTTCAGCCGCGCCCGACGCTCCGTTGTCATAGAGTAACCAAGGTACCTTAACTCCCACGGACGACCCAGAGCGCTCTTCCCAGTATTTACCTTAAGCCGCAACTTCCTCTCAAGAAACCGAGTGATCGAGGCCATAACCCGTTCCCCCGCTCGCCGCGACTTCACATAGATCTGTCCATCGTCGGCGTAGCGACAGAATCGATGACCACGGCGCTCAACCTCCTTGTCCAGATCGTCGAGCATGATGTTCGACAATAGGGGTGAAAGCGGGCTTCCTTGTGGTGTCCCCTCAGACCGGGCTGATAGGAGCCCACCTGACATGACTCCTGCCTGTAAATACCGGCGGATCAAGCGCAGTACGCGCCTGTCCTTCACCTTCCGGGCGATCCGCGACATCAGGATATCGTGGTTCACGCGGTCGAAGAACTCCTTAAGATCAATGTCTACAACCCATCGGTAGCCCTCCACTACATAATCCCGCGCCTGTTCCACAGCCTGATGTGCGCTACGACCACGCCTGAATCCGTAACTCGACTCCGAAAAGGACGGGTCAAATATCGGCTCCAGTGCCTGATGTAATGCCTGCCCGATCAGACGGTCCACCACCGTGGGAATCCCAAGATTGCGGACTCCGCCTCCCGGCTTTGGTATCTCTACCTGCCTCACCGGGCACGGAATGTAACCGTCTCCAAGCAACTCCGACTTGATGCGCTCCCAATGCTTG
>JAUVJV010000240.1 GCA_030592245.1 Candidatus Eiseniibacteriota bacterium | reverse complement strand
CTGGGATTTCGGGCGCCACGTACCAACAAGCAGCATCCTCGCCAAGTACTACTGGGGCGAGACCATGGTTTCCGGGGTCTTCGTACCAGGGTTCACGCCTGCGGCGCTTCCCCCTCGGGAATGGGCGGCAGCACTGACATCCAGCCCTCCATTTCTCGCAGGTGACGTGATGCCAAATGCGTATTCCAATGAGCTTGATTTGCCGGGACGAAGCCTGAAGGAACAAGCGTCGGGCGCCATCAAAGCGACCCGGACAGTGTTCAACTACGACCTATCTGTGAGCTACTACGGTGGGAGAAGTGACTTTCCGGTAGTCACGGGAGCGACTCTGACTCCGGACGAAAGTGACGGCGTGGACGTGCACAGCACCCTTGCGTATCCCCGCATGGACGTTCTGGGGGCGGACATGAGCGGGACGCTTCGGGATGTCGGCATCTGGGCGGAGGTCGGCGTATTCTTCCCGGAAGAGGTGTGGGCGACACTGGACCAGACTGGGATCGGAGGAGAACGTAGCGAGTTTCTGACCCTCCCCGATGAGCCCTTTGTCCGGTATGTCGTGGGTGGAGACTATACGTTCCCCGGCGGGCTCTACATAAACGGGCAGATCGCGCATGGCTTTGTGCACCAACTCGGCCGTGACGCCCTTCATGATTACATCGCTGGAGGGGTGGAGAAGGGATTCCGCAGCGATACTGTCAAACTCACTCTGGCGGCTGCGGTAGAGCTGCCAGACATAACGGATCCGGGAGACGATTACGCAATCGTCGGCATGCCGGAGATTGCCTACCACCCCTGGGATGGTGGCGAGATGACATTGGGGGCTCATCTCATCGAGGCATCCGGTCACACGAACTTCGGGCAATTAACGGAGATGGATGAGATCTATGTCGCATTCACGTATTTCTTCTGAGAACGGGTGATGGCGGGCGCACTACCTCTTTGGATCTGGCCCCTAGTGCTAGTTGACCTGCTTCATAGTTGACACCATCACCCGCAGCAGCTTCCGGCAGATCCCTGGCTCTTCATCGCCCCAGGTACTCGTCAGCCCAGATCCCAGCAGTCAGCCTCTCCAGTTCTACATCGTATCGCCTGAGAGTGTCATAATACTGATCGGACCGCAGAGACTCTGCGGCACTCCTGTTCTCGGGTTTTGCATCCTCCGGTAGGACCGACTTCCTGAAATGCTCATAATGGTCTCTTATCGAACAAGGCATTAACCAGTTCATCGGTTTTCTGCGGTTCGATAGACCGTACTCCTCCTGCCAGTTGCGGCCGTTCTTCATGAAGTCCGAGAACAGTGCGTCCGCGAGTGTCTTTCCATTGCCGTAAAGATCATGGATGTTGTCAACAGAATACGGAATAAAGACACATGGCATTACATCGCCATTCCAGTCGACATGGATGTATCCGCCGCTTCTGCCATATGCGATGCATCCGTTGGAAAGCACCCCGCTATTCCAGAAATCCGCCAGGCAATACTTTTTTCCCTTCAGCATTCTCTCCCACATCCGGTAGAGCTTCACTCGCTCCTCCGGAGTGACCATAAGATCAAGAAGATCTTGTCCTCTACCAATAGGCATCAATTGAAATTGCCACATGTAGGTAACGCCTTGCTCTTCGAAGTAGAAATCATAGAATTCATCGGTCAGCAGCAAGTCCACGTTCTGGCGTGTTGCCGTGACGGAGATACCGAAAGGCACCCCGGCTTTTCTCAGGTCTCCAAAGGCTCGGAGAATTTCCTGATATGTACCCTGCCCCCTTCTCCGGTCCGTATCTTCTTCAAAGCCTTCGACAGAGATTGCAGGCGTTGCATTTCCAAGCTCTCCCAACCTCTGAGCGATCTCCGGTGTTATGAGGGTACCGTTAGTATAGATGAGGAAAAACATGTCGCTATACTTCTCAAAGATGTCGAGCAGGGTTTTCCCTTCACTCCTATACAAGAATGGCTCACCACCGCTGATGGTCACAAACCTACTGCCGAAGGTGTCATGAACCTCGCCCACTATTCTGTCCACCTCAGGATACGGAAGGGTCGTTGCTGTACGCGATGTGGAGCTGGCGTAGCAACCGGTACAATGGAGATTGCACCTCTGGGTGGGAGACAGGACGATGAAAGTCGGGGGCCCGGCACCGTACCGCTCGTCAAACCTCTTGATCGCGGCTTGGCGGCTCTCGTCGCCGCCCAGGAAACAATTCTCGACCAATACCTGGATGATCTTCTTCATAACATGGCGAGAAACACAACCTCTGTCCAGGTTCTTGACAACACAGGAGAGCGCGGCTGATACGAATTCGTACTTCTTCTCCTGTATATGTCTCAGGTTCCCTGAGTCCTTCTCGACTATTGCCTCGTAAACACGGCCATCCAATTGCCTGGCCAGGAATTTGCGTGCAAATTTTTGCTCAACGATCTTACCCAGCGCCGGTGCGATGAATCTCCCCTTCATTTTGCGCCCCCTACTGTTCTTTCTTCCTGTCAAGACCTTCCCTTGCACCTTTAAGAAACCCTCCTAACGCCCCTTTCGCTACTTCCACAGCCACGCCACCGGCCTCTCGGGCGACTTCCAGAGTTGACTCAGCGGCATGCACGACAAAATCCGCGCCCTTGGTCCCAGCCTGCGTGGTACCCTCGACAATACCTTGAGAAGCCCCATTTACGATCTCTGAAACCTCTATACTCGCTAGCTCACCAGCATCAATCACGCCCTTCATCGCATCTCGAGCGGTTTCCCTAACTGCTTCTCGGCTAAGCTCGGTCTTCTCCAGTGCGCCCTTGACGGCTTCTCTTGTGATCTCACTCACCTTCTCACTCAAATCCGTCCCTTCCTCAGCCGCTCTCACTATAGCATCTCTCACAAACTGGTATACCTTCGTGTCCTGCTCCATGATCCGTCTCCTCGCCCTTCCTGTGCCAACACCGAATCCACATCCATCTGAAATATCCTTACTCACCCTCTACACTAAACTACCAGTACTAAACCGTCTCGCCATTACTGGCAGAGAGGGAAGTGTACCCTTCCGCGTTGAACCCCCGAGCAATGGTGCTCAGGACAAGAAAGCAGCCACCATCACGGCTAAGGAGAGCACAGCAAGGGTCGGTTCGTCAAGTCCGGAATGGGAGTGGAGTTTCCCCAAAAATCTCAAGGGTCGAAGACATTAGGTTGCAAAGGCCGACACCATCATGTTCTGCAAGAGCAGGTAACTCAACAGACGCACATTCTCCAGATCATAACTCTGCTTCATGCACCGTATCGTGTCTTCTGTCTGCCAACGCCTCAGATATGAGTCCAGTATGAATGAGCAGGACCTGCGACTACGTTTCACCTCCACATTCGTCAGCAACATCAATGGCTCCTTGCCATCTTTCTCCCGCACCACCTGGTCCGCGTAAAGCATCGGACACCTAAGAGCTATCTCCCGGGCCAAGACCAACCGCCGGCCACACTCCAGATGCCGTGAGCCCACCAGCCGGATAACGAAGCGCAACTTATGACCCAACGACGGCTCATAGAGCTTACGCCGGTCGCCTCCACGGTCCACTACCCAGGTACCACGCGTCTCCGTGTGCCTCGATACCATATCTACCGCCCTTATGATCTCCGTGTTCTCGCCCGTACTGCCATCGCGTAGATGGGTCAGATACTCCATGCCCCAAGCATAGGGCTTCGCGATATCCGATGGATCTAACACAAGAAGCGTATCCGCCTTTATCCGGCCGCTCCCTTTCCTCAACAGATTCTCGAGGAGGTGATCTTCAAGGCTGGCTCGACCCAACTTATTGCTCAACCTGGTCTCGGTCTTCTTTAACCGGATCGTCTCATTCAAGGCCCTGCCAGTCACGCTCAATAGGACACTCTGACGCGCCTGGATACCGTAGAGTGCCTCCGCCACGAACCGCCTTGCCGGCTTGCATAAGCCTGAAGAGAGTTCCCCCGTCTTTTCCCGAAATAGCAAAATCCACCATCCTCCCATCCCTCACCTCGATTTGGTGCCTTTCCTGGGCATGACACGGGAGATCAGGGCTCCGGCAGAAGTGCGCCGCGCAGAACTATCCAACCGGAGGCCTGATTCCATCTTTTTCCTTGACAGACAGGACTTATTGTTCCATAAATAGAATGGAGGTTCTACTTATGGTATAATGGTATCAAGGAACTGCTCATTTAAGGAGGTGAAAACATGCCAAAGCTCAGCCCTCGGCGTGAACGTGAGCGCCAGCGGCATATCAGAGACATACTGAGCGTGGCCGAATCGATGTTTTCAGAGCAGGGTTTCTTCCGCGTAACGATGCGTGAAATCGCCACCAGAGCAGAGTTTGCCCTTGGTACAGTCTACTCCTATGTAGGCAACAAGAAGCGACTTTATCATATGGTGATCGAGACGAAAGTCAACGAGCTGATCGATGCTGTCACCGAAGAGATGACGGCTACGTCATCGGATCAAGAGAAGATCAGGAAATTCATTTCCATCAAGTTGAGTTTTCTCCGTCGCAATCCTGCCTTCATCCGCCTATTCCTTGCGGAGATATATCTGCCCCAGCGGGACAGTGGTCATGTTCTGCCTGTGAGCGTTCGCAAAAGATACGATTCAATGCTCCGCGATCTCACCGGCGTGATAGAGCGG
>JAUVJV010000050.1 GCA_030592245.1 Candidatus Eiseniibacteriota bacterium | reverse complement strand
TTACTTTTGAGGCAACGAACCCCTTTCGAATACATTTATTATGAGTCAATTCGCGAGCTTGACTCCGGGCCCCCAGCTATGGTACTATACTTGGTAGCGGGACGCATGGGTGTCCCGTATTGTGTATTCGAGCTAAGAGGAGTGAGAATGATCAGGTTGCGGTCGGTGGTGTTGGTGGCGGTGGCCCTGTTCTTCATTCTGGGGCTTTCGACGCCGCTTTCGGCGCGGCGCACGGTGCTCTTAGAACAGGGCGCCAATGCGGGTTGCGGGTGAGCTGCCTGCCTGAGTCCAAGGTTGGATTCACTGCTCATCTGTTACGGGCATACCGACGTGGTCGCCATACGTTACCACGGGGATGATCCCTGGGATTTCGATCCCTTCTACGAGGCGAACCTGCTGGAGAGCCAGGAACGCTACGCCTATTACTCCATCGGCGGAATCCCCGCCAACTTCCTTGATGGCCAGGCGACTCACGAAAGCTGCCTCCTTGAGCTGTATCGTGATGCGATAGATGAGCGACATGATGTCCCGAGCGTGTTCAGCCTTCTCGCAAGTGACTCAATGACCGTCGACTCGTGTTTCGTGAGAATCACGGTTGTCGCTGAAGAAGATCCGGGACCCGACTCTCTCGTGCTGCGGGTAGCGGTTGTCGAGGACAGCATCTACTACGAAGCACCCAACACCCAGACCATCTTTAATCATGTTTTCCGGTCATTCGTTCCAGATCATAGCGGCGTAGGCTTCTTGATCGCCCAGGGAGAGACCCTGGATGTCCAACTGGCATTCGAGCTGGACCCGGTATGGGACGCCACTCACATCAGCTCGGTGGTCTTCATCCAGAACGATTCGGACAGAGAGATCTATCAGGCAACGTCTTCGCGGGCGAGACCAGCCGGTTGGGCGAGGTTTGCCGCTCCCACCCGGGGAAGAATGAGATTGCCGGGCCAGCAAGCCAGCTTCCCCGGCACTTTCATCAATCTGGGGGCCGGTGCTGACACTTTCGATATCACGCTGCCGGCGCAGCTCCCTCCGGACTGGTCGGCCAGCTACCAGGTCTCAGGCGGCGTTCCTGTCGCAGGCGGGTTCGCCCTCGAAGAGGACGACACCTGCACGGTCACGGTGAGGATTGACTGCGGCTACATTCCTGGAACCGGGGAAGTCACTCTGACGGCAAGATCCAGGCGTGACACGGGCTTCGCGAGAAGCCTCGATTACTTCGCCGTCTCGGGGGTCTGCGGCCTGCTCGTCGATGATGACGGCGGCCTCGGGTACGAGGCCTATTATGAGGACGCGCTTGATTCGGCGGGAGTGGTGTGGGGCAGATGGAACCGGAGGATCGCCGAACCGCTCTTGAGCGATCTCAACACGGCCGAGTTCGTGATCTGGTTCACGGGCGAGTATTTCCCCACCCTGGAAGATCACGATCAGGACGTCATCTCCTCCTACCTCAACGGCGGGGGAGATCTCTTCATCACGGGGCAGGACATTGGATATGGGCTTTGCTACATCAACAGCGGGGAATATTCCACCGAGTCCCTGCTGTTTTATGAAAACTATCTCGGAGCCGCCTGGGTCATGCCAAATGCGAACATCCTCGACCTTTCGGGAAGGCCCGGCGATCCCGTTACCGACGGCATCGCTGTGAGCATCGAAGGCGGGGATGGCGCCGATAATCAGTCTTATCCTGATGTCATAGATTCCATAGCTCCCGCGCGGGTGATCTTCGACTATGATGGGGATCCCCTCAAGCACGGGGGAGTGAGGCATGAGTTCGGCTCCTCAAAGGTCGTCTATCTCTCCTTCGGGTTTGAGGCGATCTCATCGGTCCGGGACCGTGAAGCCCTGCTCACGCGCATAGTGGACTGGTTCGGGGGAGAGGCCTGGGTCGATGGCCCGCTCGAGGAAGTCGTGCTCTCCGCTTATCCGAATCCGGCGGTCACCCATGTCTCATTCTCTGCGCCCGGTCATCCGGGTGAGGTCCCGCTCTTGATCTATGACATCCTTGGAAGGATGGTCATTTCCACGACCATCGGGGAGCAGGAAACCTTCACCTGGGATCTCCGTGACCGGACCGGACGCGAGGTTGCTCCCGGTGTCTACTTCGTTTCGATGTCTCCCGGTGACCGGACCATCAGGAAGAAGATCGTACTGGCCCGTTAATCCTCTCGCCCCGGTGAGAATCCGTAATAAGTATGTCCCGGTCCATGTCCCCGCAACGAAACCAAACTGCTTGGGTAAGGCCTGCAGCCTGTGGTAATGTGCCGGGGATGGAGGTCATGCGATAGTACATGATCCGAGGTGATGCCGTGAGCGAAGGCAGGCAGCAGCAGGGAAGATGGGACCGGGTCTACGGCGTCGTGCGCCGGATCCCCGAAGGGAAAGTCGCGACCTATGGCCAGGTGGCCGAGCTCGCCGGGCTGGGCCGGAACGCCCGCCAGGTGGGCTATGCGCTTCACGCCCTTCGCTCCGACAGGGGGGTGCCCTGGCACCGGGTGGTAAACGCCCGCGGACAGATAAACCTGGGGCCATTGGGTGGTGCGGACGTGACCCAGCGCCTGAGGCTGGAACGCGAGGGTGTGAAGTTCAACGCCCGGGGGCGCATCGATCTAAAGGCCTTCCGGTGGACACCGGATTCCCGGGGGAAGCCAGGTTCCCGGACCCCGCGGGGTTCCAGAACTCCCCCGTAGAATTGCCTTTTCCGGGTCCGCGCTGAAACTTATACTCGGGCAGGAGGTATAAACCTGTATGGCGGGAATCAAGCTGAAAAGGCTTAAGGGCCTCAGGAAAATCCTACTTTCGCTCGCCCTGATCGGCGCCCTCGCAGCGGGGTATCTGGCGGTCCATGCCCTGGCGTCAAGCGATCAAGGCCCCAATGTCATCGTGATTCTGATAGATACCCTGAGGGCCGACCATCTCGGCTGTTATGGCTATGAGAGAGAGACCTCACCCAACATAGACATATTCGCGGCCGAGGCCGTGCTTTTTAAGAATGCCATATCACCTTCATCCTGGACCAGCCCCGCGGTCGCGAGTTTCTTCACCGGCCAGTATCCGCATGTCATGGGATACGAGGACCAGGCCGTCGTGCTTGACGAGAAGTTCCTGTGCATCGCCGAGATCCTGAGGACCCGTGGCTACGCGACCAAGGGCGTTATCTCACATGTCTATGTTTCCGGCGAACTCGGTTTCGGCCAGGGTTTCGATTCTTTCGATGAGGAGAACGCCCAGGGACACGGCCATGTCTCTTCGCCTTCGGTCACGGACAAGGGGATTGAGTTCATCAACGAGTTCAAGGACGATAAGTTCTTCCTTTTTTTGCATTACTTCGATCCCCATTGCGACTACATCCTGCACGATGCGTACGACTTCTATCCAGACTATGCGGGGTCGCTTTACAGCGGTCAGCCGATCCAGGATCTCCGGGCGGCGGCGCGGAAAATGAATGACGATGACGTTCGCTATCTCAACGCACTCTATGATACAGAGATAAGGTTCACCGATGAGCACGTAGGAAGGTTGTTCGATCATCTGAAGGCGACCGGATTGTATGATGACGCCCTGATAGTGATCGTGGCCGATCACGGCGAGGAGTTCCTTGACAGGGGCAATGCCTGGGTCGGTCATACCCGAACGGTCTACCAGGAGCTGGTCCACGTGCCCTTCATGATCAAGCCGCCCGGCGAGGGAGATGCGTGTGTGATAGACACTTATGTGAGTCTCCTGGATTTCATGCCCACGGTCGTGGCCTCCGCCGGCCTTGAAGTGCCCGCCGGATACGAACACGACGGCCTGGCGATCGATATCTCCGGTGAGAGCGAGCATCTGCGAAGCGTGGTGATGACAGAGACCAAGCGGTGGGGGACGCACCGGGGGGTGATCGAGAGCGGCTGGAAACTGCTGCACGATCCCACGGCCAGGACCTTCCGTCTTTACAATCTCGAGGATGATCCGGGCGAGCTTAAGGATATATCCGAGGCGAACGACGATGTGACACGCCGGCTCAAGACGGCGCTGTTTGAGTGGGACTATGACGTGAGAATGAAGCGCTCGAAGTTCAGGGTTCGCCACCCCAAGCTGTCCACACAGCAGGTCGAGAAACTGAAATCCCTTGGCTATATCCGGTAGTATAAATGGGTATAAATGGGGGACAGACACCTATTTCACTTCGGGAAATAGGAAAAAGGGGACAGCGCCCTTTTCGATATGCAGGGTAGGGTGCTGTCCCCCTTCTGTTCCAAGTTGATAATGGTTTCTGTCCCCTTTTCATTTGACATTGGGCCTTCCCGCCCCTATGCTGGCTTGAAAAGGATTACATCTGCTTCAGGCAACAGCCTGACACCACATCTGCACAGGGAGAGGGACATGGTACGTGATAAGTGCAGGCACCTCTGGAACAAGACCAACCTCCGAGATGGTTTCATTGTTACCGAGAATTGCTACCACTGCAACAAGACCAGGGTCTATTTCTCGTATGAGGATGCGCCGCCCAAGGACGAGTACAAGGAAGGCGAGCATTACTTTAATTATGCCGGCAGTGCCCAGTCTATGAAATTCGATCTCGAGTGTGAGAAGTGTAAGACCATCGTGACCTTCGAGGAACGGATGGGCCTGATGCAGTGTGCCGGCTGCGATGAGTCATGTCATCTCAATATCCTTTCAAAGATCTGTGAGGGCCAGAACATCTGGGTGTACGCGGCGCTGGCATACAAGGCCGGTGAGGAGATTGACCTCTCCGTGGACAAGCTCGATGTTCTCACATCGCATTTCACGTCTAGACTCCGGACCCCGGGGAAGAAGATTCTGGTTGTGCCCGGCTCGCTCAGGAAGAGCCCGCACACCTGCCGCGGCGAGATGTTGCGGGACGTCGGCATGCTGAGTCTGACCCCGGAGACCTAGGGCGTAATTGAAGGAGGCTGAACTGTGACGGTCAAGGAACTGCAGTCCAAACTCAAGTTGAATGCCTTGAATGAGGTCGGCGACACCGAGGTCGACGGGGCCTTTGTCTCCGACATGCTGAGCGACGTCATGGCGGGCGCGAAGGCGGGCAATGTCTGGGTAACGGTGCAGACGCACAAGAATATCGTGGCCGCCGCCAACCTGGTTGATGTCCCGGCGATCATCGTGGTAAGGGGCAAGAAGGTCCCTGAGGATACAGTACAGATGGCTGACAGGGTCGGCGTTGCCCTGTTCAATACCGACCTGGATACCTTTCAGGTGGCGGTTAAGCTTTTTGAGGCTGGAGTGAAGCCTACAGCATAGAAGCTCCAAGGGACGCTTTCCTGTTCAGCATGGTGTGCCCATGCCGCCAAACCCGGAAGGTGAGTAGCTTGGAAAGACTTGATCCTCTGAAGCTCAAGAAACTCCACAACGAGCTCAGGGAACGCAGATCTGAAGAAGTCACCATTGTAATCCACATGGGGACATGTGGTATCGCCTCCGGTGCGGAAGAAGTGCTTCAGGCAGTACTTGATGTTGCAAGCGAGATGGGGCGGTCCGGCGTGGTCATCAAGACCTCAGGATGCGCCGGACTGTGTTCTCGCGAGCCTATGCTCACGGTCGAGGTCACCGGCGCCCCGCCTGTGAAATACGTCAACGTCGACCCGGCAAAGGCAAGGCGAATATACTCAGAGCATGTGCTGGGACACCAGCCCGTCAGCGACTACGCGATCGGAGTTGGGTGCGAGCGTATCCACTAGGCTGTACTGCTGTAGAAAGGTCGGCTATTGCTTGGTCTAGAAGTACTCATACTCGAGCAGGAGGCCGGACGGAGATCGGATATTGAGAGGGCCCTCTCCAAGGAAGGCTACACCGTCCGGTTCGCTCAAGATGGACCATCGCTTCTCGCGGAGCTGGGCAGCCATCCTCCGCATCTCGTGATCCTCGATCTCGACCTTCCCGGCAACGAGGGCATGGCGCTTCTGGCTACCGCGCGTTCCTTGCAGCCGGCCTTACCCGTTATCTGTGAAACGGAGTTGCCCGAGGTCGAGCCGGCCGTCGAGGCCATGCGCAGAGGCGCGTACAACTATGTCGCCAAGTCCGGTTCCGCGTCATACCTGCTTGAGACCATCTCGCATGCTCTCGAGAGAGAGCTGATGGCGGTCGAGACGAGGCAGCGTGCGAAGGAACGGCGGGTGAGAACCTTCGATGACCCCGAGAGCCTGGCCGCGATCGACGGCATACTCTCCCGGCATGACTACTCCGACTCCATGCTGATCTCCTATCTTCAGGACATACAGAAGGACCTGAACTACCTTCCCCAGGATGCCCTGCGGTTTGTTGCCCGGCGGCTAAACGTCTCACTTCCGCGCGTATACGGCATCGCCACTTTCTACAAAGCATTCAGCCTGCGCCCCAGAGGCAGGCACCTGGTGCATGTCTGCCTGGGAACCGCCTGCCATGTGCGCGGAGGGCAGAAGCTCCTGGAGAGCTTTGAACGGGAGCTGGGCGTGCCTTCCGGAGAGACGACTTATGATGACCGGTTCTCACTGGAGTCGGTGAGGTGCGTCGGATGCTGCGGACTGGCGCCGGTCTTCATGGTCGACGGGAAGTTCTACGGGAAGATGACCCAGGAGAAGATCCCCGAGGTGCTGTCACGCTATGAGTAGGACCACTGTGAGCAAGAAAGCCGTGACGAAGACGAGAAGTCTCAGCGTATGCCACGGCAGCTGCTGCGTGCTCGCCGGGGCGAGGGACGTGGCGGCCGCCCTCAAGGCGGCTCTCAAGGAGAATCTTCCGGGAGCCAGGGTGAAGGTGAAGAAGGGCAGGTGCAGCGCCCGTTGCGGGGGTGGTCCCGTAGTCACGGTGGAACCTGATGGCACTGTCTACACGGGAGTTACTCCCGGGGATGCAGCAGAGATCGTTAAGAAGCACGTGGCCGGCGGAAAGGTCGTCCGGCGGCTCGCCGCGAAGGCGAAGGTCGAGCCGGGCCCGATCCCTGCCCTGGGGGAGTCCGGCTTCTTCAAGGACCAGGTGCTGATTGCCATGCGTAACCGGGGGCGGATAGACCCCGACAGCATAGATGATTACATAGCAAATGAGGGCTACCTCGGGATGGCGAAGGCCGTGACCGAGATGAAGCCGGAGCAGATAGTCGCGGAGGTCAAGAAGGCCGGCCTGCGGGGCAGGGGCGGGGGTGGTTTTCCCACGGGTCTTAAGTGGGAGATCTGCCGGAACTCGCCATCGTGTGATGACAAGTACATCATCTGCAATGCCGACGAGGGTGATCCGGGCGCTTTCATGGACCGGAGCCTGCTGGAAAGCGACCCTCACTCCGTGATCGAGGGCATGATAATCGGCGCGCGTGCGATCGGCGCCACGCGCGGTTATGTGTACGTCCGGGAGGAATATCCGCTTGCGTGCGATCGGGTGATCAAGGCGATCGATGACGCACGCGCCTATGGCCTGCTGGGTGAGAGTATTCTGAAGAGCGACTTCAGTTTCGATATCGATGTGGTCCGGGGGGCGGGGGCCTTCGTGTGTGGGGAAGAGACCGCGCTGATGGCATCGATCGAAGGCAAGGAGGGCAAGCCGCGGCCGAGGCCGCCGTTTCCCGCCCAGAGCGGATTGTGGGGCAAGCCTACCAATGTGAATAATGTCGAGACCTGGGCCAATGTGCCGCCCATCGCCCTGAGGGGCGGCGCCTGGTACGCCTCCCTGGGCACTGCCCGGAGCAAGGGGACAAAGGTCTTCTCGCTGGTCGGGAAGGTGAAGAACACCGGTCTCATTGAGGTCCCGATGGGTACCACCATGAGGCAGATCATCTTCGATATCGGGGGCGGGGTCCTGAAGGACAGGGAGCTTAAGGCTGTGCAGACCGGAGGGCCGTCGGGAGGATGCATACCGGCCGACATGATGGACATCCCGGTTGATTATGAAGAGCTGGCCAGGGCCGGTTCCATAATGGGCTCGGGCGGGCTCATCGTGATGGACGACGAGACCTGCATGGTGGATGTGGCTCGCTACTTCGTGGAGTTTCTCGAGGATGAATCATGCGGCAAGTGCACGCCCTGCAGGGAAGGCATTACCAGGATGAGGGAGATCCTCGACCGGATAGTCGAGGGAAAGGGAAAGCGCGGGGACATCGAGCTCCTGGAGCGCCTGGCGTTTACCATAAAGGAAGCATCCCTCTGCGGACTGGGAGCGACCGCGCCCAACCCGGTATTGACGACTCTCAAGTATTTCCGGGATGAGTATGAGGCGCATATATACAAGAAGCGTTGCCCTGCGGGGGTGTGTAAGGCCCTGATCATCTACCGGGTGGTCGCGGGCAAGTGCACCGGGTGCCAGAGATGCGTTCGGGCCTGCCCGGTTGGGGCGATATCCGGGCCGAGGTCCCAGCCCCATAACCTGGACCAGGACAAGTGCATCAAGTGCGGGGCGTGTTATGAGGTTTGCAAGTTTGACGCGATCGCGGGTGACGCGATCTACGTGGAATAGGAGCCGATGGCTGAGAGAGCGAAGAGCATCAGGATAGACGGGCGGAAGTTCACCTTCCGGCGGGGTCAGACCATCCTCGGCATTGCCCGCGAGCACGGTATCGATATCCCGACGCTGTGTCATCACGAGGCCCTGGAACCGTACGGTTCGTGCAGGTTGTGCGTGGTGGAAGTGAAGAGCGGCGACAGAACCAGGACGATGGCCTCCTGTGTGACGCCGGCCGGCGACGGGATGGTCGTAAGGACCTCCACGCCCGGGATCAGGGAGATAAGGAAGACCCTGATCATGCTCCTGCTTGCCCGCTGTCCCAATATCGAGAGCATTAAGGCGATGGCCAGGAAACTCGGCGTCAAGAAAGTTCCCTTCCCGAAGAGCGACGAGGATTGCTATCTCTGCGGGATGTGCGTGAGGGCCTGCGCCGAGATCGTGGGAGTCAGAGCCATCGGTTTTGCCCAGCGGGGCCACGAGAGCGTGGTGGCGCCGCCTTTCGGGCTGGTGTCCAATGCCTGCATCGGCTGCGGGACCTGTACCACCATCTGCCCGGCAAGGACCTTCGACCTCGACAAGGTATTCGCCCGGCGGGGCATGCACCGGGTGGAGGGTAAGGACGGGGTGGGCAGGTGCATTATCTGCGAAACCTACTATATGGGAGGCTGAGCGGACGAGGAGCATGAAGACGAAGAAGCAAAGCGGCGGGACGAGAAAGCGAAGCGGCAAGAGAAAAGAGCGTAGCAGCGGGCCGAAGAAGCAAAGCGGCAGGCTGAAGACTCCCGGTGGTGATGCGACGCCGGGAGATGTCGCCGTGATCGTAACCCAGCTCGAGGGCGATCTCTCGGCCGGGCTGAACCTGGAGCCGCTTCTTAAGAAACTCAAGAAAGTCCCCGGCGTCGCGCTCGTCGAGGCGCAGTCTTATCCCAGCACGAGGACCGAGATCGAGGGTTTCACATCCATGATAGCGAAGCGCGGTATCGACAGGGTAGTGGTGGCCGGATGCAGCGAGCGGCTCTATGGCAAGCTCTACCGTGACATTCTTGCCCGCGCCGAAGTGGATCCATCATGGGTGGAGTTTGCCAACAT
>JAUVJV010000258.1 GCA_030592245.1 Candidatus Eiseniibacteriota bacterium | reverse complement strand
CTTCGACCTGGCGGACTGACATTCCCCGGTGCAGCACCGTCCTGTAGATGCTGCGAATGTGTTTCTCCTCGCTCAGTCCCAGGAGAGCTCTCGCGTGACCCATGGTTATCCTGTCGTCTTCGAGTCCGGCCTTCACTTCCTCCGGCAACTTGAGCAGCCTTAAGACATTCGCGATGGTGCTCCTGTCCTTCGCGATCTTCCTGGCGAGTTCCTCCTGCGTCAGGTTGAAACGCTTGATCAGCTCGTTGTAGCCTCGGGCTTCATCGATCGGATTGAGATCCTCCCTCTGGAGATTCTCTACCAGCGCAATCTCGAGTGCTTCTGAATCCGACACCTGTTTGATCAGCGCGGGAATGGTCTCCAGCTTGGCCAGCTTCGCCGCCCTCAGGCGCCGCTCTCCGGCCACGAGCTCGTACCGGCCCGCCTTCTTTCTCACGATGACCGGCTGGAGCACCCCTCTCTCGCTGATGGACTCTTTAAGGTCTTCCAGGGAGGCCTCGTTCATTCTTGTTCGGGGCTGATACGGGTTGGCTGCGATCTGCTCGATGTCGAGCTCGACTATGCCACCTCGACCCGGCACCACATCCCGTCTTGCTTCGGGGATGAGTGCTTCAAGCCCCTTACCTAGGGCTCTTCGACTCACTTGCAATCACCTCCTTTGCCAGCTCCATGTAGCTCTTTGCCCCGGGGCAGAGCACATCGTAAAGCAGGATGGGCTTGCCAAAACTCGGGGCCTCACTCAGTCTCACGTTCCTTGGAATCATCGTTGTATAAACTTTGTTCGTGAAGTGCTTTCGGGTCTCATCAGCAACCTGCTGCGAGAGGTTGAGCCTGCTGTCATACATGGTAAGCAGCACACCCTCGATCTTAAGCTCAGGATTAAGATTGGTCTGAACCAGGTCTATGGCTGTCAAGAGCCCGCTCAGGCCCTCGAGGGCATAGTATTCACATTGCACCGGTATCAAGACGCTGTCGGCCGCCGCCAGGGAGTTTACAGTGAGGAGCCCCAGCGAGGGCGGGCAGTCGATCAAGATGTAGTCGTATATCACCCTGATGCTCTCGAGCGCTTTCCGGAGCCTGATCTCCCTTGCCATCATCCCCACCAGCTCGATCTCGGCCCCCACGAGTCTCTGATGGGATGGGACCACGTCCAGGCCGGGCACATCGCTCTTCGTGATGCAGTCCTCTATCGGGACGTCGTTTACAAGGACCTCATAGATGCTGGTGGCCTCGTCACTGGAGACGGTTATTCCCAGCCCACTGCCAGCGTTTGCCTGCGGGTCGATATCGATAAGCAGGGTACGGCACTCGGAAACACCCAGGAACGCCGACAGGTTGACGGCCGTGGTGGTCTTCCCGACCCCGCCTTTCTGATTAGCTATGGCTATAACCTTTCCCATACCCAACAACCTCCTATTTGCCTATTCCTGCTATCGTAAATAATCGCAATGGGTTACAACGTTTAGCCCACGGGCTCCCGGCCACCATGATATGCCGGCCGCCATGGGCCCAGAAATACTTCTGGGCCTGATCGACTTCCTCGAGACACCGGCTTCCCTTATAGGCCACGAGGCGTCCCCCAGGAGCAAGCAGGGGAAGACACCATTTCATGAGGTGTCTGAGTCTCGTAACTGCCCTTGCGACAATGAGATCGAAGCCCCCACGATGCTTGTCGAGAAAGTCCTTGCTGTCGACCCTCCCGAGTTCATAGGTGGCTTCATCCTTGAGGATCCCGCAGGCGTCTTCGAGAAAGCCCTCGTATTTCCGCCGCGAGTCGCATATGTGGGTCCTGACATGGGGTGATATGGCAGCCAGCACCAGTCCCGGCAAGCCATTCGAGCCTCCCACGTCAAGTAATCTGACCGGGTTTTCGATCCCGAGCAGGGGAAGCACGGAAGCCGAGTCGCAGAAATGATAACTCTCCAGACGACCTATGTCCTTTCTTGACACAAGGTTAAGCATATTGTTCCAGTGGTGGATTTGCTTGCTGAGCCTACGGAGGTGCAATTGAGCCCCGGGCCTCAGGTCTGTGCCGGTCTCCCGAAGGAGATCGAGCATGCGCTCTATCCGGGCTTCAGCCTGGTCAGCCAGGTCACCCCGGTCACTTCGGTCGCCCCGGTGCACCTGGTGCGCCTGCTGAGCTTGCTGAGCTTGCTGAGCTTGCTGAGCTTGCTGATTTTCATCCTTCATTGCTTGCCCTTACTGGTTCTTGCTCGCCCCCATCCTGGCCTGCTTTGCCAGATGTATGAGAACACTGCTTATGTCCGCCGGGGTAATGCCCGGAACCCTTGCCGCCTGTCCGATAGACCTCGGCCGCACCCGGCTCAGTTTCTCGGTCGCCTCGCTGGATAGGCCTGTCACCGCCGCATAGTCCAGGCGGGGTGGGATCACCTTGCGCCCCTTCCGGCTGAGATCCCTGGCCCTTCTTCGCTCCCTCAGGTTATACCCCTCGTACTTCACCTCGGTCTCAGCCCGGCTGAGCAGCCGCTCATCGTACTCGGCAAGCCAGGGCGCCACCCCGGCGAGATCTCTCCAGCCGGTGCCGGGACGCCTGAGGGCCTGCTCCAAGGTCACCGAATCTTCGCCATCCTTGGTGCGGGTGCGCTCAAGACGTTGCCTTAAGCCCTCAAGCCTTCGTTTGCGCTCCTCCATCTCCGCCAGCACCGTCTCCGGGATGAGTCCCATTCTATGTCCGTGTGGCATAAGTCGTTCATTTGCATTGTCTTGACGCAACAACAGCCGGTATTCCGCCCGCGAGGTGAACATCCGGTAGGGTTCCTCGGTCCCCCTCGTCACGAGATCATCAATCAAGACCCCGATATAGGCTTCATCACGCCCCAGGATGAATTCCTCCCGTCCACTCACCGCAAGGGCCGCGTTTATTCCGGCCATCAGGCCCTGCGCCGCGGCTTCCTCATAGCCGCTGGTGCCGTTTATCTGGCCGGCGAGATAGAGCCCCGCGAGCTTCTTGGTCTCAAGCGTGGGGCGAAGCTCCGTTGGCTGGACGAAGTCGTATTCCACGGCATAGCCCGGCCTGACGATTGCCGCCCTCTCAAGGCCAGGAAGCGTTCTAACAACTTGGATTTGAACATCTTCCGGCAAGCTCGTCGCGAGACCACTCAGGTAGTATTCCGTCGTATGCTCGCCTTCGGGCTCCAGGAAAACCTGGTGGCTCCGCCGCTCGGGAAATCGCATGACCTTGTCCTCGATCGATGGACAATAGCGCGGCCCTACCCCCTCGATTTTCCCGGTATAGAGGGGTGACCGGTCCAGGCTGGACCGGATGATGTCATGGGTCTCCTCCCCGGTCCGCGTGAGATAGCATATTGCCCGGGATCGTACCGGGTCCTTGGTCCTGTGTGAAAAGGGTTCGAGATCCTCTTCGCCTCTTTCTTGGTGCAGGTCATCGAACTCTATGGTTTTCCCATCGATACGGGGAGAAGTACCCGTCTTGAGTCGTCCCATTTTAAGACCCAGGCTCTTAAGATCCTCAGCCAGGCCGACGCTCGAGCACTCACCGTTCCGGCCGCCCGCATAGCTTGTGAGGCCAATATGAATCTTCCCCCCGAGGAAGGTACCAGTGGCGATCACTACCGATTCTGTCCTGATCGAGTAGCCGGTCTCGGTCACCACACCGGCCACCCGCCCACCTTCGGTGAGGAGTCTCTCCACCCTCGCCTGCCGGAGATCCAGATTCCTTTGATTTTCAACCACTTCCCGCATGCACAGGTTGTACATCTGCCGGTCGTTCTGTGACCTCAGGGCCCAGACTGCCGGTCCCCGGCTCCTGTTGAGCATTCGCATCTGAAGAGCGGTTTTGTCGGCAATCCGTCCCATCTCGCCACCAAGTGCGTCTATCTCTTTTACTAAATGGGACTTAGCAAGACCACCTATGGCCGGATTGCACGACATCTGAGCCAGGTTCTCGATATTCATGGTAATGAGAAGAGTGCTACAGCCCATACGAGCAGCGGCTAATGCCGCTTCGCAGCCGGCGTGCCCGGCACCAATAACTATTATGTCGTAAGATTTAGGATGATACATTGGTCTGATGTTTCACGTGGAACATTTGCTACTTGCCTATGCAGAACCTCGAAAAGATCTCGTCCAGCACCTGGGTGCTGACCTGCCTGCCGGTTACTTCTCCGAGGCAGTCGAGTGCGTGTCTTAAGTCCGAAGCAATGAATTCCAGGGGGGTGCGGTCGCGGACCGCCTCTCGCGCTCTGGAAAGACTGTCCAGGGCTGTCCTGAGGCCCGCAGCGTGCCGCTCGCTCACTATGATCTCGTAGTTCAGGGTGCCGGTCTTCGTATAGGCCAGTTGCTTCATGCCCTCAAGCAGCTCCTTGAATCCCCAACCCTTGAGAGCCGATATCCTGACCGGCTCTGTACTCTCCGCGACGCCTGGCTCAGCAAGTGTAAGCCCCGACACGTCAGCCTTCGCGGGAAGATCCGTTTTGTTAACCGCCAGT
>JAUVJV010000268.1 GCA_030592245.1 Candidatus Eiseniibacteriota bacterium | reverse complement strand
CCGGTCTGCTCCAGGCCCGCGGAATCATACTCGGGTGCTTTGAGGAAGCCATCTACTCGGAGGAATCCCTTTCACTTGCGCCGGGTGATACCCTGATCATCTACTCCGACGGTATCACCGAGGCCATTGACTCCTCCGAAGAGGAATTCGGGCTTGAGAAGCTCAAGAAGGTGGCTGAGTCTGTTGCTCCTCAACCTGCCCGGAGTCTCAACCAGAGTATCATCGACCAAGTCCGGCAGCACCAGGACGATGCCCCCCAGCTTGATGACATGACAATCGTCAGCCTCAGACGAACCTCCGAAGAAGCCCACGTTTAACTGTACCAGCACGAGCGGGCAAACAGATCAGGGCTGAGCAGGCTTGGCACTGCGAAAGTACCTTGTAGAGAAGAGCCTGGCTAAAGGACGCGAAAACTAAGCAGCGTGATGTCATCCTCGAGGTGTTCCGAGTGCGTGAAATCCTGGGCGGCTCGCACGATATTGTGAACCAGCTCATCCGGGGACTTCTGGTGATTAGCCTTGAGATAATCCCGGATGTGGTCCTCGTCGAACATCTCTTCAGTCTTAAGATCGGTGGCCTCTGAGAGTCCATCTGTGTACATGAAGACCAGGTCACCGCTCGCGAGCTGGGCGGTGTGCTCCTTCCAGTCGAACTCAGGGAAGGGACCGATGGGAATCCCACCGCGCTCGAGCTGGTCCAGACTTCCATCCGCATGACAGACCATCGGTGGCATGTGGCCGGCGCTGCAGTATGCGAGGCGCCTATTGGGGATATCCAGGATGGCATAGAGCAGGGTGACGAAGCGTCCTTCGCTGAAGACCTGGCACACGATGGTGTTAAGGTTGATTACCAGCTGGCTTGTCGATGTCATCTGGGGCGCGAGCTGGTGGAAATTGGACTGGAGGTTTGACATAAGCATGGCGGCAGAAATGCCCTTTCCGCACACATCGGCTATCAGGAGTCCGATCTTGCCGCCTCCGAGCTCGACGACATCGTAATAGTCTCCCCCAATCGCCTTACATGCGATCTGGAACCCCCCGATCTCAACACCCTCCACCTGGGGCATGCTCGCCGGCTGAAGCCGCTTCTGGATCTCGGCAGCCTTGTGAAGGTCCACGGAAATCTCATCGAGTTCTCGCTCCTGAAGTACAGAGCGAAGCCTGGTATGGATGTAGCTGACGGCCAGGCCCGCAACCGCCGTAAGAAGCATGACACTCAAGAGCATGCCGCTCGGAAGGATCGTGATTCTCAAAGCAGTGACCAGGATCCCGACGACTAACATCCCCATGATAGCTGCGATGGCAAGTCCCGCGCTTAAGGCAAGTCTCTTCTTGAGGGCAGTCAAACTTGTGACCAGGGCCATCAGTACACCTAGAAGCAGGCCATAGGGTGGTGAAAGCCGGGAGATCAGGCCACTCCGTATCAGGGTCTGGGTAGCGTATCCCAGGATCAGGACCCCGGGCAGCTTGTTGCCGTGCTCGATGCCGGGGATGCCCCTGATGGGCATCTCGTATACGTCACTCAGGCTGTTCTCTGTCACGCCGATCAGGACAACGCGATCGCGCACCAGGTCCTCCCAGCCTTGGGCCTTGAGAATATCAACATAGGGGATTGTCGTGAGTCCGCCGTTCACGAAGCGGTAGTCTATGTAAAAGGGTCCCTGCGCCCGCGGCATATCGGGATCTTCACCGCAAAATGCCCTTGCGAGCATCACCGGCATGGAAGGGATCCACTCGCCCTGGAACATGGCCCCGCAGGAGCTCCGCCTCACGGCCAGGTCCGCGTCTACCGGCATGTTGACCAGGCCGGTGCAGTAGTGCTCTTCGGGAATGCGGGCCACGGGGAAGACCAGGCGCTCCTCCACGATGTCTGTGCCGCCGGTGCGCATTCCGAGGGTTATCATCTCAATGGCGGCGGCCAGGCATACTCTGTCGGCACCCTCCAGCGCGGCAACAAAACTGTCCACGTCCAGCCCGGGACTGATCTGGTCGAAGAGAATATCCATGGCGATTACGCTTGTACCGGCTTCTGTCAGACGTTCTATGACCCTGGCATGCTCATCGATATGTGCAGAAACCGGAAACTCGGGTGGGGGGAAAGCACTCTGCCGCGAGTACTTATCCATGGCGACAATTACAACATCAGATTCGGACTGAAGTCCCGGCCTGACGCCCAAGCCAAGATCGTAGATCTTGCGGTCCACAGCCTCGTACCAGTGATACTGAAAAGCGAGAATCGCAAAGACAATGCCCACGACAGCAGCGAAGGAGAAGCGGATCCAGGTATTGCGCAGCAGTCGCAGCATTCAGGCTATCTCCAATCGCCGAGGGCGATGAAAGCGCCCCAGGTGAAGGGATGATCAATATCGCCCTCAGAGCGCAGTTCGATGATCTTCTCCAATTGTACCCGCCTCATGGCATCTGGCAAGCTCTCATCTTCAAGGTCCATAAGATCCTGCCAGGTCGCTCCCAAGGCGGGGCTTGCGGCCAGTCCCGTCAACAGGAATATCGGCGTCAATGTGGCCATGCGTCCCATGATCACCCCCCTGAATTACCGGCTGAGATGAGGTTTGGTTGGTGAAAGGGCAAGAAAACTGACTCTGGTGTGCCAAAGGTGTTTGACGTAGGACCCCTCGCGGCTATGCCTCCAAGTGGTTTCAATTCTACGGTTTGACGAGGGGACGATTCAAGGGAATAGAGGCACGGGCGCGCTATCATATTGACAATCACACGCCTTCGGGGTAGGCTGGGCTGTAACTGTCAAGGAGGTGCGATGTGACAAAAGATAAGATGGTTGAGGGGGTCATGCGTGCCAGCGGCATTTCCAAGGCCAATGTGGAGCGCTTCTATGATGGGCTGGTAATCCTGGCCAAGAAGGAACTCCAGAACAAGGGCGAGTTTGTGCTTCCCGGGCTGGGAGCCTTCAAGGTGAGGGTGAGAAAGGCCAGGATCGCGCGCAATCCCAGAACAGGCGAGCCGGTTAAGGTGCCATCCAAGAAAGTGGTCCGCTTCGTGGCCTATTCGGCGCTCAAGGACCTCTTCGCCAAGAAGGGGGAGAAGCCGGCAGAGAACGTGGACCTGCTTGCCTAAGGGTTTCCTGCCGCCTGCGGAGAGCTAATGCAGATTGGCATGATGAACAATCCCCGGAACGACCTTGTCGGGGAAATAGACCTCATTACGTCGCACGACTTCGATTTCATCGATCTGACGCTTGAGTATCCCAGGTCCGGCATCGATGTTATAGACAGGAAAGCCGTACTTGCTAAGCTCAAGGAAAGCGGGCTCGGTGTAATCGGCCATACGACCTACTATCTCCCGTTTGCGTCCCCCATCGACACCATCAGGGTCGCCGCGATTAACGAGGTGATCGGGACTCTTAAGTTCTTCAAGG
Organism: Candidatus Eiseniibacteriota bacterium; assembly: GCA_030592245.1. GTDB lineage: Bacteria > Arandabacterota > Arandabacteria > Arandabacterales > Arandabacteraceae > JAUVJV01. The sequence continues at coordinate 918 of JAUVJV010000268.1, read as the reverse complement.
AGGCGGGAGCCGGCATGGTAACCGTGCATCCGGATTCCGGCGTGGGTCCGGTGGATACCAGGACGGCTGCGAGCCTCAATGCGCTGAGCTTCAAGGTGATATGCGATGAAGCAGCCAAGATTGGGCTCTCAATAGTGATGGAGAATGTCCCAGGTCCTTTCTCGGCGGTGGAGCCCCTGAAAACCGTTCTAAAGGCGGTTCCTGCCCTGTCATTTCACCTGGATGTGGGCCACGCCTTCGTGGGGCGGAACCGGTTCCGTCAGTTGTTGGCGGCTTTCAAGGATAAGCTCCAGCACGTGCATCTTTCCGACAACCGCTTCCGCGGGGATGACCACATGCCCCTGGGCGCAGGGAATATCGATTGGACCGAAGTGATCGGCGCGATCAAGAAGACCGGATATGATTCGACGTTCACCCTGGAAGTCTTCTCAAACGACAAACGCTATGTCGTGGGGAGCAGGGATAAGCTCAAGGAACTCTGGAGGAGCGCCTCATAAAGGGGACAGACACCAATTTCGATTATGCGAAATCGGTGTCTGCCCCCGTTCTTTTTCCCGACTATTTTCTACATCTGTACTACTCCGGCGGGACCTCTGTCTTAACGTCTTTAACCTCGGAGTTTTTCCAGGACCAGGCCCTGTAGGCAAGTAGCAGCCAGAACGCCCCCATTATGAGCAGGAGCAGTCCGATCAGCCAGGTGAAGACAGCTCCCGCCATCAGCGGTTTCACCAGGAGCAGGATACCGATTATGACAGAGGTTATGCCGACTATGAGCGGTACCCATTCGCCCTTGACTTCCTCCCGAAACTTGAGGGCTCCATAAATCTCACTTATGCCGTGTATCAGGGCCCAGATGGCGATCAGGTAGATGAATATCGCCGCGATCACAGATGGCGCGGCAAGGGCTATGACTCCGAT
>JAUVJV010000025.1 GCA_030592245.1 Candidatus Eiseniibacteriota bacterium | reverse complement strand
CCTCAGGCTGCGCTTGACATCCCCGCGATTGGTGTGCTACTAACCACAGGACGCTGCATCGCAAAGGACTTAGCATTGAACTCGGTAGTTTTTGTATCCGCAATCTTCATCCTGGTGTACGCGATTCTGGCCTTCCAGAAAGAGAAGCGGTCCAGGGTGGTGTGGATCGGCATCACCCTCTTCGCCATCTTCAATGCCGTCTTCGCCGGTGAGCGTTACTGGGAAGGTGTCCTCGATCCCCTTCGGGATGTTAACTGGAACGTGATCGGCATCTTCATCGGGACCTTCCTGGTGGCCGAGAGTTTCACCGTATCACTCGTCCCGCGAAAACTTGCGAATGCCATCGTCGGCAGGTCCGGCTCGGTGGGTGTGGCGATTGTACTCGTGGCCGCCCTGGCCGGGTTGCTTTCGGCTTTTGTGGAGAATGTCGCCACCGTTCTCATTCTTGCCCCCATAGCTGTCGAGATGGCCAAGAGGCTCAAAGTCTCACCGGTGCCCTTCCTTATCTCGATTGCCGTGTCGTCAAATCTCCAGGGTACGGCAACCCTGATCGGCGATCCTCCCAGCATGATCTTGGCCGCTCACACGAAGATCAACTTCAATGACTTCTTCTGGCTGGACGGCAAGCCCGGCATCTTCTTCGCCGTCGAGATTGGCGCGGTGGCATCCATGCTGGTGCTCTGGCTCATGTTCAGGAAGTACAAGCAGCCTGTGGCAAAGCCTGAACCCTGTGAGGTCAAGAGCTGGGCCCCCACTTATCTTCTCTCGGGGATGATAGTGGCGCTGGCGCTCTCCCCGCTTCTCGATCCCGAATTCCGTATCCTGGCCGGGGCCATATGCGTGGCATTCGGCGTGATCGCCAGGCTGTGGGAGCGCAGGTTCTCAAGCGAGTCCAGGATCAGTTATGTCAGGACCACGCTCAGGCAGATAGACTGGGACACCACCCTGTTTCTGATAGGCATTTTCGTCTTCGTGGGCGTCCTCGCCAGGGCCGGATTGATCGAGATGATGGCCGAAGCCGCCCAGGGTCTGATCGGCTCAAATGTCTTGCTCGGCTTCACTCTCATCGTCTGGTTCTCGGTCCTGATCTCCGCCTTCGTGGATAATGTGCCCTATATAACCGCCATGCTGCCCGTGAGCACGATCCTGGCCGAGAGGATGTCGGTCTCGCTCTACCTGTTCCCGTTCGGGCTTCTGATCGGCAGCTGCCTCGGCGGGAATATCACGCCGATCGGCGCAGCAGCCAATATCGTGGCGGTGGGCTATCTTGCACGGTGCGGATACAAGACTTCCTTCACCGACTTTGTCCGCATCGGCCTTCCCTTCACGCTTGCGGCCACCGCGGCAGGCTCGGCCTTCCTCTGGCTGGTCTGGAGCTGATCCTTAAGCCCGGCCTGCCGGGCGTCCCGGTGCAGGTAGCCTCGCACCCTTGATGAATGGGCCTATCGTTGGTATACTTCAATTGTCTATCTGACTGCCCCGGCCCGGGAACCCGCAGCACACAAGGGCAAGAGAAGGGACAGCGGCTCATTCAACTTCCACACTAAGGAGGAAGCGAGTTGCGAATAGCTACCGTGCTAATAGTCGTAGTGCTTCTAAGTGCCACCGCCGGGTTCGGATACCGGATCGATACAGGAAAGTCCGCCGAAGTCTCTGGGAATTTACTGGGTGAGATTCTTAAGTCGGGAAGCGACAGCGTTTTCCCGAAGGATGAGCTGAGAGGTGCCGTGCCCGGCGACGTTCTGACCGTGCATCATCCCGTGACGCTGGAGCCTTCTTACGGTGTCGTGCCCGTCCGCAGTGCCGGGGGCAGACTGATCGGAATAGTGGGGATCGACCGTGCGGGCGAGAAGTGGCTATGGTGCTCCTTCAGTTATCCCCACCGCGAGTTCCCGGTTGTCTCCGAAGAGTCGGCCGCGGGCAGATTGCGTGCCCGGCAACGGAGGCTCGGGCTTGATGGGGAGACCGACGACAGGGAAACAGCCGATCCCATTCTGATCCAGGGCTGTGACAAACACCTCTACTGGTATCTTGAGGACGCCCGCGGCGAGACCTGGCTAATCGACGCGCTGCTCGAAGACGCGGAGGTCCTCGGGTCATATGACGGAACGGACCGGCCTGCGCTGACGCCGCAGAGAGCCCTCTTCGAACCGGACGGCCGTGGCCAGGGCCGGCTTGAACAAGCGGCAGCCCCCGGTTTTGCCCTGCTGGGAGACACGCCGTCCGCCTACAATATGCCGGGTGTTCCCTATCATTTTCAGATCACAAGCTGGTACTGCGGCCCCGCGTCACTTCAGATGGTGATGGATTACTGGGGTGAAGAGGTGAACCAGCATGACATCGCGGATGTCGCCAACGATATCGTTGATTTCGGAACATATACCGACGACATGAGGCGGGCCGCCCATTTCAGCGGCATGAGCGCCTGTGTTCAGAATCCGTCGCTTCTTGGCTACACCGAGCGGCAGCTCGGGTATGCCTGCACCGAGGCCAGCTTCATGAGCAACCCGGGCCAGAAGCTCAAGAACACGGTCTACGAGCAGTATCCGGTCTTCATTCTCACCTGGTACGGCCCCACCCACACGTCCGGTCATTACCGGGTGGTCAAGGGTTGGGACGACAGCCTCGGCGTCTTCATCATGCACGACCCATGGTATTCCGGTTCGCTCTGCGGGCCGGACCTCATAATGTCGGACGCGCTGCTCATCGATGATCTATGGGTCTATAGCGGACATTGGGCGATGGTTGCCTGTCCCTGGGAGCTGACGCCCGAGTTGGCCGCGAGCCCGGCCGCCGGCGACACCTTCAGCGTCGATCTCCAGGTTTACTATCCCGGCCCCACCCTCCGCTTCAAGGGGCAGTACAATTGTACGGACTGCGAGGCCACAATCGCGCTGCCTGCCGGACTCAGCCTCGCGGGCGGGACTCTGGCTCAGCCGCTTCCCGACATGGCCTCCGGAGACACGACACAGGTCTCGTGGGATCTTATCGCGGGAAGCGAAGGGGATTACAGTATCGCATTCCAGGCCCAGGGGATCTTGACCGGAGCGTCCCGTTCCTACCCCAGCTACAGCGACAGTATCGGAGGCCATGCGAGTGAAACCGTGACCATTGGAAGCACTCTCCTGGCAGGCTGGGAGAGTGAGGAGCAGATCACCAGCGGGGAGGGAAGTTCGCTTCTGTGCGCGCCGTCTTCGCGGTCCATGATCGTCGCCAGTACAGGCGAGGTTCACCTGGTCTGGTCCGACACCGGGGGTGGCACCAATGACATATACTACATGAAGAGGACCGGCGGAGCCTGGGGCGTTCCGGTCAAGATCAATGATCTCTCCGGGTTTTCCACCACGCCGTGCATTGCCGAGGGTCCGAACGGGAAACTCCATGTGGCCTGGGTGGACGGCCGTAACGGTAACCATGAAATCTACTATAAGTCCTGGGGCCAGGCCGGCGGCTGGTCGGTTGAGGAGCGGGTCACGGTGGACTCCGAGGTCGACTACTGCCCGGCGATCGCCGCAGGGGATACCGCGGTCTACATCGCCTGGGAACGCAGGTTGGGAGGCGCCTACCGGGTATCGGCAGTGCACTTCTCCGAGCGCACGACCCTGGGCTGGTCTGTGCCGCTGGATGTTGATGCGTCAGTGGCGCGGGATTCTTATCATCCATCACTTGCTTATGGCCCGGATGGCGTTCTTTATCTGGTGTACGAGCGCCAGACGGCCAATGACCCCAACGAGCTTGAGAAAATAGTGATGAAATCCTGGGATGGGCTCCTGTGGTCAGTGCGCACGGGCATTTCAGATATCATCGGCTTCTCCCGGAACCCGTGCATTGCGACGGGAAGCGATACCACGCTTCACGTGGTGTGGCAGGACGGTGACAATGTCTATGGCGCTATCTACTACGCCTACTATGACGGCGCGGCCTGGCAGCCCAGCGTTCAGGTCTCACCCGTGGCGGTTGAGAGTGCGGCCCCTTCGGTTGCCGTGGACGGCTCGGGTATTACCCCTATTGTCTGGTCGGACCATCGTCACGTGGACACCGAGATATACTACAGCAGCTGGGAGGACCTGGTATTCCTGGAGGGAGCAAGGCTTTCCCTGGCCCCGGGCCACTCGAGCGTTCCGACAGTGGCCGCCGGTGGAGCGGGGGGACTCTCGGTGGTGTGGAGCGACCTGAGGAACGGAACTGCGGATCTTTACTTCCGGACGATGGATGATCAATCAGGGATTTTTGCGGACCACTCTGCGGTTGATCCTCGCGGGAACGTCCGGCTTGCCTCGCCGTCTCCCAATCCGTTCAGCTCAAGTACGAGGATAGACTTCGTCCTCGCCCTTGAGGCCCGGGCCATTATCCAGGTCTTCGATGTCGAAGGGCGGCTCCTCGGCACGCTGGCGGACGGCGCGTATGAAGCCGGCGCTCATTCGGTTGCCTGGGATGGAACGACCCCGGGGGGGAGCAGGGCCGCCGCAGGCATATACTTCATCAGGTGCAAGAGCCCGATCGGTGAGGATGTCAGACGGGTGGTGATAGCGCGTTAGGCGGACTCGCGGATCCGGCTCGTGCTCCGGTCGCGGATTCGGCCCTTGCTCCGGCTGCGGATCCGGCCCTTGCTCCGGTCGCGGATTCGGCTCGTGCTCCGGATCTCGCATTGTGTTTGATGGTCCAGCAGCTTTACGGGGTCCGGGTAGCATGGTTGAATAGAGATTGATGCCGCCATTATAAGCCCCGCCTTGCCGCGTTCTCTGCCACCGACTGAGTCGTGTCAAGGGTCCCCCGGCGGGTCCCCTCCGGGCCCAGGGTGGGGTTTTCTGCCTCTAAGGTGCCGCAGACCGCCATTAGGTTTTGACTTTGCGGGTCGCCGTTCAGTAAATTGTTATGATAGCCAGCAAGTTAGCCGAAACAGAAGTGAACAAGTTTGCCTCGGAGGGGATATGTACAACATCTGTGTGGCCGGCAGCGGGTACGTCGGACTGGTGACCGGTGCCTGCCTGGCCGATTTCGGGAACCGGGTAAGATGCGTTGATGTAGATGAACGCAAGATCGCAAGCCTCAAGAAGTCCAAGGTGCCGTTTTACGAACCCGGACTGCAGGAAATCGTTAAGCGAAACGAGGAGAGAGGCAGACTTACCTTCTCCACCAATGTCGTGGAGGGAATCGAGGAATCGGCGGTCGTCTTCTGCGCCGTGGGCACGCCCATGAGCAAGGACGGAGAGGCTGACCTTTCATATGTCGAGATGGTGGCCAAGACCGTTGCCGAGCACCTCAACGATTACAAGGTAGTGGTGATGAAGAGCACGGTTCCGGCAGGAACCTGCAATCTGGTCGAGGGAATCATCAAGGAAACTTCGAAGTCGGGTAAGCCCTTCGACGTAGTTTCCAATCCCGAGTTCCTCAGGGAAGGCTCGGCGGTCGAGGACTTCATGCAGCCCGACAGGATAGTCTTGGGAGCCTCAAACGAGAGGGCGCTCAAGGTGATGAAGGAGATCTACAGGCCGCTGGTCTTACAGGATGTCCCGGTAGTCGAGACCGATGTCAGGACCTCCGAGATGATCAAGTATGCCTCGAACGCTTTTCTTGCGACCAAGATATCCTTCATAAACGAGATCGCCAATCTGTGTGAACGCCTTGGAGCGGACGTCTCGATGGTGGCGCGCGCGATGGGCCTGGACCACAGGATCGGGCCCAAGTTCCTCCGTGCCGGAGCGGGATACGGCGGATCGTGTTTCCCGAAGGACACGCAGGCCCTGGTCAAGACGGCCAAGAAGGCCGGCTATGACCTGAGAGTGGTCGAATCGGTGATCGCGGTAAACCGGGATCAGCGCTACCTGATGGTTGAAAAGATCGACAAGGCCATGGATGGGGTGAAGGATAAGACGGTGGCCATGCTGGGCCTCAGTTTCAAGCCCGATACCGATGACCTGAGAGACGCGCCGTCCCTGGATATGGCCAGGGAGCTCATCGAGCGGGGCGCGCGTGTGAGGGTCTTTGATCCCGTCTCGATGGAGCTCGCAAAGGACATCCTTAAGGACGTGGAGTACAGCAAGGACGTTTTTGACGCGGTAAAGGATGTTGACGCCGCCATTTTCATCACCGAATGGAACGAATTCCGGGATCTTGACCTCGACCAGGTCAAGACCCTCATGAAGTTCCCGGTTATCATCGATTGCCGGAACATATACGAACCTTCGAGGATGAGGGATCTCGGGTTCACGTATCACAGTGTAGGTCGCTAGTCCGGGGAGGTATGAGATGCCGACTATAGACGGCGTTATCATTAAGAAGCTCAAGGTCATCCCCGATGAGCGGGGTTTCCTTATGGAGATGCTACGCAGCGACGACGACTTTTTCCGGAAGTTCGGGCAGGTTTACCTTTCGGTCGCCTATCCGGGAGTGGTCAAGGGATGGCACTATCACAAGGAGCAGACCGACCACTTCACCGTGGTGAAGGGCATGCTCAAGGTGGTGCTCTACGACCAGCGGGAAGGCTCCCCCACCAAGGGAGAGATCAACGAGTTCTTCGTGGGTGAGAAGAATCCCATCCTGATAGTGATCCCGCCGATGGTGGTCCACGGCGTCAAGGGCCTGGGGCAAGAGGCCGGGTATCTTGTAAACGTGCCCGACAAGCCGTACGATTATGACAATCCTGATGAGTACCGGGTTGATCCCAATGGCGATGAGATACCCTATGACTGGGACAGGAAGGACGGGTGATGAAGCCTCAGAAACTGCTGGTCACGGGCGGCGCCGGTTTCATCGGCAGCAATTTCACCCGGCACATCCTCGCCAGCGATGAAGGCATCGACATCACCGTTCTTGATAAGCTGACCTATGCCGGCAGCCTGGACAATCTCAAAGTTCTGGAAGGCAATCCCCGGTACAGGTTCGTCCGCGGCGACATATGCGACGAGAAGGTGGTTAAGGAGTGCGCCAGGGGCTGTGACTGCATCATCAACTTCGCGGCTGAGACCCATGTCGACCGCTCGATCGGGGATCCGGCGAGCTTCATCATGACCGATGTTTACGGCACCTATGTACTGCTCGAGGCCGCGCGGGAGATGGGAATTCCCAGGTTCGTGCAGATCTCAACCGATGAGGTCTATGGCAACGCCGTGAGCGAACCCTCGAAGGAGGACTCGCCCCTGATGCCGCAGAGCCCCTACGCCGCGAGCAAGGCGGGGGCGGACCGCCTGGCCTATTCCTACTTCGTTACATATGGAACACCCGTGGTGATAACCCGCTGCAGCAACAACTACGGTCCCAACCAGTATCCCGAGAAGATGATACCGCTGTTTCTCAGCAATGCGATGGACGATCAGCCGCTTCCGGTCTACGGGACCGGCGAGAATACCCGCGACTGGATCTACGTGCTGGATCATGTGAAGGCGCTCGAGAAGGTCATGAACACCGACGGCCTGGAGGGCGAGGTCTTCAATATCGGCAGCGGCATCGAGCTCAGCATCCTCCAGGTGGCCGCCGGTATCCTGGACGCCCTCGGCAAGCCGGAAACCCTGATCCGGATGGTCACCGACCGGCCCGGCCACGTGCAGCGCCACGCCGTCGCCACCGAGAAGATCAGGTCGCAGCTGGGTTGGGCGCCCGAGGTTGACTTCACCGACGGCCTCGGCAAGACGGTCGACTGGTACACGGATAACCGCGATTGGTGGGAGAAGATAAAGAGCGGCGAGTTCAAAGACTATTACAGGAGAATGTACAAGGAGTTGCACGAGAAATGAGAGTGATCGAATGAGAGTAGTCGTAACAGGCGCAGCAGGTTTTCTGGGGTCACACCTGTGTGACCATCTGATTAGCAAGGGGCATGCGGTGATCGGGCTGGACAACCTGATCACGGGCGCCACCAGGAACATCGAGCACCTTGCGGGGAACAAGGATTTCCAGTTCATCAAGCACGATGTCACCGAGTACATTTTCGTCTCGGGTTCGATCGATGCGATCCTTCATTTCGCCTCCCCGGCAAGCCCCGTGGACTATCTCGAGTATCCCATACAGACGCTCAAGGTGGGCGCCCTAGGGACGCATAAGGCCCTGGGCCTGGCCCGGGAGAAGGACGCCAGGTTCCTGCTGGCCTCGTCTTCCGAGGTCTACGGCGATCCCCTGGTTCACCCGCAGCGCGAGGACTACTGGGGGAATGTCAACCCGATCGGGCCGCGGGGAGTCTATGACGAGTCAAAGCGGTTCGGCGAGGCCCTCGCCTTCGCCTACCACCGCACCCACGGCGTGGATACCAAGATTGCGCGTATCTTCAACACCTTCGGGCCGCGGATGAGATCCGGTGATGGCAGGGTGGTACCCAACTTCATAACCCAGGCCATAGCCGGCAAGCCGCTTACGGTCTACGGGGACGGCAAGCAGACCAGGAGCTTCTGCTTTGTGAGCGACCTGGTCGAGGGCATTTACAGGTTGCTGGTCTCAGAAGTCAATGACCCGGTCAACGTGGGAAATCCGCGCGAGATGACGATCCTGGATTTCGCAAGCAAGGTGGCGGAGTTAACGGGCTGCGGAAGCGACATTGTGTTTGAGCCGCTTCCGGTCGATGACCCGAAGGTCAGGCAGCCGGACATAAGCCGGGCCAGAGAGCTGCTTGGCTGGGAGCCCAAGGTTCTGCTTGAGGATGGACTCAAGGCGACTATAGATTACTTCAAAGGCACCGTCTGACCGGACAAGTAAATGGGAGGCAAGCATGGTTAAGGTTGCGGTGGTGGGAGTGGGTTACTGGGGACCCAACTTCGTAAGAAACATGGACGAGCTGGCCGGCTCCGAGCTGGTGGCCGTCTGTGATACCGCGAGTGAGAAGTCGGAGAAGATCAAGGAAACGCATCCTCATATTCCGTTCACGGACGACTTTGATTCACTTCTTGAGGGCGACAAGGTCGATGCCGTGGTGATAGCTACGGGTTCCGACTCCCATTATGAGCTCGCTCGCAAGGCCCTCGAGAGGGACAAGCATGTTCTGGTGGAAAAGCCCATGGCGCTCAGGTCCGGCGAGGCCGAAGAGATGGTCAAGCTGGCGGAGGAGCGAAAGCTGGTTCTGCTGGTGGGGCATCTCTTGAGATACCATAACGGGCTTATCAAGCTGAAGAAGTACATGGACGAGGGCTACCTGGGCAAGATCCTCTATGTTTATACCACCCGGGTGAATCTCGGCCGGATACGCAAAGAGGAGAGCGCCCTGTGGAGTTTCGCCACCCACGACATCTCGGTGGTCAACTACCTCCTCGGCGGGCAGCCGGATTCGGTGACCGCCTCGGGCCAGGCCTATGTCCGGGAGGGTGTGGAGGACGTGGTCTTCGCGACGCTGCATTTCCCCAAGGGCGTGATGGCTCACCTTCACGTGAGCTGGCTGGACCCGCACAAGATACGCAAGGTCACCGTGGTCGGGGATAAGAAGATGGCAGTGCTGGATGACATGCAGGCGACCGAGAAACTCAGGATCTATGATAAGGGCGTGGACTTCACGCCTTCCTACGGGGACTATGGCGAGTCGCTCTCTATCAGGATCGGTGACATCTACATCCCGAAGATCGACATGTCTGAGCCTCTCAAGGTTGAGTGCCAGCACTTCCTGGACTGCATCGAGAAAGGCGAAAGGCCGCTGACCGACGGGAAGACCGGCCTGGAGGTCCTGAGGGTTCTTGAAGCTGCCGAGCAATCACTGGCCGAGGGCAGCAGATCCATAACTATCGGAGGCTGATGGATGGAGAGATTCATAGACCCGGCAGCGAAGATTGCCGAGGGGGTGGAGATAGGTTCCTATGCGCACATAGGGCCGGATGTCTCCATAGGTGAAGGGTCACGCATCGGCAACTGCGCGGTCATCCATGCGGACACCGTCATAGGAAAGAACGTGCTCATTGGGGATTGCAGCGTCGTGGGGAAGCTCCCCATGAAGGCCGCGATAAGTACGCTTAAGTCCGTGGACCTCCCTTCCGCAAAGATCGCGGACAGGTGCATTATAGGCACATGCAGTGCCGTATACAGGGGCTGCGAGCTGGGCGAGGGAGTGCTGGTGGCGGACCAGGCCTCGGTGCGGGAGGACGTGAAGATCGGCAAGTTCACAATTGTCGGAAGAGGAGTTGCCATCGAGAACGACACGCGCATCGGCAACTACGTGAAGATAGAGACCAATGCCTATATTACGGCTCACACCGTAATTGAAGACCGGTGCTTCATCGCGCCGATGGTCGCGATGTCCAATGATAACTTCCTGGGAAGAACCAAGGAGAGGTTCAAGTACACCAAGGGACCACATCTCAAGAAGGGCGCCAGGGTCGGCGTGAACGCTACCCTGCTTCCGGGAATCGTGATCGGTGAGGACGCGGTAGTTGGCGCAGGCGCGGTGGTAACCAAGGACGTGCCTCCCGGGAAGATCGTCGCCGGAGTTCCCGCCGGCCTGTTCAAGGACACCCCGAGAGAGCAGATGGTTGACATGCAAGGATATCCGGAGGAGTAAGGGAGGCTGAATTGAAGGTACCCCAGATCGATCTGTTACGGCAGTACAACTCCATGAAGGACGATATTGATGGGAATATCGCAGAGGTATTCTCCAGCGGCGCCTTCGTCATGGGCAAATGGGTCAAGGAGATCGAGGAGAAGGTCTCAGGCCTGATGGGCGCCAAGCGGGGCATCGGCGTGGCCTCTGGAACCGACGCGCTCGATCTCGCCATGATGGCCTGCGACGTGGGCCCGGGAGACGAGGTAATAACCTCGCCCTTCTCTTTTGTCTCGGTCGCCGAGGTCGCGATCAGGATGGGCGCAAAGCCTGTGTTTGTCGACATCGACCCTAAGACCTTCAATATGATTCCCGAGCAGGTTGAGGCGGCCATCAACGATAAGACAAAGGCCATCGTACCTGTTCACATCTATGGACAGAGCGTCGACATGGATCCGATGATGGAGGCGGCGGGCCGGAAGGGGATCCCCGTCATCGAGGACGCGGCCCAGGCCATAGGGTCCAGGTATAAGGACAAGCCGGTCGGATCGATCGGCCATCTCGCATGCCTGAGCTTCTATCCCACCAAGAACCTCGGATGCTACGGCGACGGCGGCATGGTGCTCACCAACGATGACAAACTGGGCGATAAGGTATCGGCCTTAAGAAAACACGGCCAGGTGGAGAAGTACAAGTACAAGTACATAGGCGTCAACAGCCGCCTAGACTCGATCCAGGCCGCCATTCTGCTTGCAAAGGCAAAGAAGATCGAGGCCTGGAACGACCGCAGGCGCAGCGTGGCCTCGATGTACAATGAGAAGCTCGCCGGCCTGCCCCTTGAAACGCCCTATGTGGCGGACTTCGCGTATCACATATATCACCAGTATACCCTCAAGGCCCGGAACCGCGACGGCCTGCAGAAGTTCCTGGGTGAGAAGGGTGTAGGCACCGCGATTCACTACCCGCTGGGCCTTCATCTGCAGGAAGCCTACGAGCCGCTTGGCCACAAGCTGGGGGACTTCCCCAACTGTGATGAAGCAGCGACCAAGGTGATTTCGATGCCGATGTTCCCCGAGATAACCGACGAGGAAGTCGACTATATCTGCGGGGCGATCAGGGAGTTTTACGCGAATGCCTGAGATGAGGGCTCTGGTGACGGGTGGGGCCGGTTTCATCGGCTCCCACCTGGTGGAGAAGCTGCTTGAGAAGGGCTACCGGGTCCATGTGATCGATGACCTTTCGACGGGCAGCCGCGACAATATATCCCACCTTGAGGGCGAGAGCCGTTTCGAGTGCACCATCGATACGATCTTGAACCCCGGCGCTATGGAGAAGCTCGTCGCATCCTGCGACATCGTCTTCCACCTGGCCGCTGCTGTTGGTGTGGAGTATGTCATCCAGAACCAGCTGAAGTCGATCGAGATCAATATCCGGGGTTCAGAGATCTTGTTCGAGCAGGCCGGGAAGGCGGGGAGGAAGGTGGTCCTCTTCTCGACCTCCGAGATATACGGCAAGAGTGACGTGGTGCCCTTCAACGAGGAGGCCGACAGCGTCTTGGGTCCCACGACCTTGAAGAGGTGGAGCTATGCTGTAACCAAGGCTCTGGATGAGATCCTCGCCCTGGCCTACCACAGGGAGCGGGACTTGCCCGTCGTGATCGTGAGGGTTTTCAACACCTGCGGGCCCAGGCAGACGGGCCGTTACGGCATGGTAATGCCCAGGTTTGTGAAGCAGGCCCTCTCGGGCGAGCCCATCACGGTATTCGGGGACGGTGAGCAGCGCAGGTGCTTCGCATCGGTCTTCGATGTGGTGGACGGCATCCTAGAGCTTGCCGAGTGCGACCGGGCGGTCGGCGAGAT
>JAUVJV010000343.1 GCA_030592245.1 Candidatus Eiseniibacteriota bacterium | reverse complement strand
CGCCGCTTGAGGGGTGTGCTACGGCACAATATGGTCGATTGTATCTCAATGGCGCAGTTATTCATCAGTCTTGCGGAGGCGGCCAAATGCTGATGTTTTTGGTAAGACACGCGGAATCGACCTGGAACCGGCTTAAGAAAATCCAGGGCCAGCGGGATCCTCAACTCAGTCCGTACGGGAAGAAAGAGGCGAAATTGCTGGCGAAGCGCTTCAAGGGCCTTCAGTTCGCTGCGGTCTATTCGAGTCCCCTTAAGCGGGCACAGGAAACGGCCCGGGTGATAGTGGGAAAGAGGGCGGAGATCGAATGTGTTGACGAACCTACGGAGGTCGGCCTCGGGGACTGGGAAGGCAGGACACTCAACCAGATCCGGCGGAAGTTCGGGGAGACCTTCGACCGCTGGGCCGTGAGGCCCTCCAGGATCCGGATACCCGGCGGAGAGGACTTCAAGGAGTTCAAGAAGCGGGTCGGCAAGGCACTTCGCGGCATCGAGCGCAGGCACAAGGAGGGGAATGTCCTGGTAGTGTGTCACGGAGGGGTGATATCGACCTATGTGACGGCCCTGCTCAATCTTCCCCCGGATGATGTCTGGTGCCTGACGGTCAAGAATGCCTCGCTCACAATCGTGGAGGTCAACCCAGATATCCATAAGCTTATAACTTTTAATGATATAAGCCATCTGATGAGCCTCAAGGAGATCCGCATGAGCGGGGTTACCCATGTGGACTAGGCATATATCAAGATATCCACATATGATTATAGGAGTTCTGGCCTGTATTGGCCTTCTTGTGGGGTTGGGGTGCCAGGGTGGGAGCCCAACGCCGACGGAGGGCTTTGAAAGCGCCAGAAGGCGGATGGTTGAGAAACAGATCATAGCCAGGGGCATCGAGGATGAGCGGGTGGTAAAAGCGATGCTGAAAGTCCCGAGGCATGAGTTCATCCCGGCCAAGTACAGTCACTATTCCTACCATGACTCTCCGCTGCCTATTGGATATGACCAGACGATCAGCCAGCCTTACATAGTGGCCCTGATGACCGAGGAGATGAGCCTGAGCAGTGCGGATAGGGTTCTCGAGGTGGGAACCGGATCGGGTTACCAGGCTGCGGTACTCGCGGAGATTGCGGCAGATGTCTATACCGTGGAGATAGTCGAGCCACTGGGCGAAGCTGCCCGGGTCCGGCTCGAGGGTCTCGGATACGATAATATCCACGTCAGGATCGGCGACGGGTACGAAGGCTGGGAGGAGCACGCTCCCTTTGACCGCATCATCGTAACGTGCGCGCCCACCGAGATTCCCCAACCCCTGGTGGATCAGCTCAAGGAAGGCGGTATCATGGTGATACCCGTGGGAAACGCCGGCTTCCAGTATCTCTACCGGGTGAAGAAGTGCATGGGGGAGGCCGAGACCGAGAAAGTGATCCCGGTAAGCTTCGTGCCTTTGACCGGGCCGCATGCCGAGTGAGACTGCGCGCCGAGTAGGGAGGGAGATGAGCGAGAGAATAAGGGGCGAGGCCCTGACCTTCGATGATGTGCTTCTGCTGCCCGCTGAATCGGATGTCCTGCCCTCCCAGGTGGATGTTCGCACCCGGCTTACCAGGAACATCTCTCTGAATATCCCCATAGTCAGCGCGGCGATGGACACGGTGACCGACGCCAGCCTGGCCATTGCCATTGCCCGTGAAGGCGGAATCGGGTTCATCCACAAGAATATGGGAATCGAGGACCAGGCTGCGGAGGTGGACCGTGTCAAGCGGTCTGAAAGCGGGATGATAACCGACCCGTTTACGCTTAGTCCCGAGGCCAGCGTTGCCCAGGCCCTGGAATTGATGGCGAGATTCAAGATCTCCGGTGTTCCCATAACCGACCGGACCGGAAAGCTCGTGGGCATTCTGACCAACCGGGATCTCCGCTTCAACCAGCGAACCGACGTGTCGGTCAGCAAGGTCATGACTTCGGAGAACCTGATAACCGTGCCTGAGGGCACCACATTGGAAGAGGCCAAGGGAGTGTTGCACGAGAACCGGATTGAAAAGCTCCCCGTCGTGGACAAGGACTTCAAACTCAAGGGCCTTATCACGGTGAAGGACATAAAGAAAAAGATGGAGTACCCCAATGCTTGCACCGACGAGAAGGGGAGGCTGAGGGTCGGTGCGGCAGTGGGTGTCTCGGCCGACACCCACGACAGGGTGCAGGCGCTGGTAAAGGCAGGGGCCGATGTCATCGCGGTGGATAGCGCTCACGGCCATTCGGCGGGGGTATTAGGGACTGTCGAGAAGATCAAGGCCGACTTCGCGGATATCGACATCGTGGGGGGAAACGTCGTGACGGCCGATGCCGTCAAGGCGCTTGTCAAGGCCGGAGCGGATGGAGTGAAGGTCGGGATCGGGCCCGGATCGATCTGTACCACAAGGGTCGTGGCCGGCGTGGGGCTGCCCCAGGTCACGGCAATCATGGACTGCCGCCGCGCTGCCGATGATGGCAAAGTTCCCCTGATTGCAGACGGCGGCGTGAAGTATTCCGGGGATGTGGTCAAGGCCATCGCGGCAGGAGCTCACGCGGTCATGATTGGAAGTCTGTTCGCCGGAACGGAGGAGAGCCCTGGCGAGCTTGTACTGTATGAAGGCAGGAGTTACAAGGTCTATCGCGCGATGGGCTCCCTGAGTGCTATGAAGGAAGGCAGCAGTGACCGGTATTTCCAGGAGGGAGTCGATCAACGAAAACTGGTGCCCGAGGGAATAGAGGGACGGGTACCTTACCGCGGCCCGCTATCGGCCACGGTTTTCCAGATTGTCGGGGGCTTAAGGGCCGGCATGGGTTACTGCGGGACTCCGGATATCGAAACCCTGAGGACCAGAGCCGAGTTCGTCAAAATCACATCCTCGGGCCTGATTGAGAGCCATCCGCACGACATCAACATAACCAAGGAAGCACCCAACTACAGGCCGCCGGGCGTGCGATAGCCAGAACATTGTGTGCTTGAGATCAGGCCGCGTGAGAATGGGCTACGCCTTGGATCCAGAAGAGATCAGAAAAACAGCCGAGTCGATGGTCCACGGGATGGGGGCGGTGGTATTCGGTGTTGCCGATCTTGGAGATGTGACCGATCGCTCCGGCGAGGTGTCGCTGTCGGCTCTTACCACCGGCATCTGCTTCGGGTACAGGCTGAGTGACGTTGTGCTTGAAGGGATCACCGACCATCCCACCCGCACCTATCAGTACCATTACAGGCAGGTGAATACGCTGATTGACCAGATAGGACTTCGACTGACCACCTATATCCAGAACCTGGGCCACCGGGCCTTCCCGGTTCCTTCGTCGCAGATAATCAACTGGGACCGGCTGACCGGACACGTGTCTCACCGCGCGGTGGGAAGGCTCGCCGGACTCGGCTGGATCGGGAGAAACAACCTGCTGGTCAACCCTGATCACGGGGCGAGAATACGGTACGCGACGGTGATGACCGATCTTGCCCTGCCTGCGGATGAGCCGCTCGAAGATGGCTGCGGTGGATGCCGGGCATGTATCTCCGCCTGTCCGGGAGGGGCCCTTGGGGAGGAGCCCGGGGACTTCAACCTGGAGAAGTGCAAGGAGACCATCG
>JAUVJV010000023.1 GCA_030592245.1 Candidatus Eiseniibacteriota bacterium | reverse complement strand
GCATCCTGAGACCACCACGCCGTCGAACCCGCTCTGAAGGCTCTTCATTATGAATAAGGGATCGACCCTGCCCGAGCAGGGTATGCGCACAACGCGTATATTAGGCGGATACTGAATCCTGGACACTCCGGCCAAGTCGGCGCCGGCATACGAACACCAGTTACACAGAATGGCCAGGATCTTGGGTTGCCAGTCCTTCATCTAGTCTGCACCCCCGTCAGTAATCACCATCTCCAGAGAATCGAAGGCGGAGAACAACTGCTCATTGCTGAATCCCAAAAGGTCGAGCGCCCCGCACCGGCATGAAGCGACGCATGCCCCACAGCCCTTGCAGAGAGCCTCGTTAACCACGGCCACTTCTTTCTCGGGGTCGACCTCGATCGCGGCATATGCGCATATCGACTCGCAGTATGCGCATCCCGAACACCTGTCTTCCCTGACCCTGGCTATGGTACCTTCCGCAAGAATCGCTTTCTTATTGAGGAAGGTCAGCGCCCGGCTTGCCGCCGCCTTCGCCTGGGCGAGCGACTCATCCATGTCCTTGGGGCTGTGTGCCAGCCCGCAGACGAAGATGCCGTCGGTTGCGAAATCCACCGGGCGAAGCTTCACGTGAGCTTCCAGGAACATCCCGTCGGAATTAAGCGGAACCTTGAGCATCTTGGCCAACCGGACATTGCCCTCAGGCGGGTCGATCGCAGCGGAGAGAACAAGCAGATCGGCCGTGATCTCGACCTCCTTCTCCAAGATCGGATCGAAGGCTGTGACCTTGAGCCGGCTGTCCGGATTGGTTTCATCGACCATGTTGACTACGGGTTTGGTCTCGGGCGTATATCTCAGGAAAACCGCCCCGGTATCACGCAGCTCCGTATAGTACTTCTCGCGGAAACCGTATGTCCTTATGTCACGATAGGCGAAGTAGACGTCCGCCCCCGGCTTTGCCTTCTTGAGTTCGAGGGCGTTCTTGACGGCCTTCGTGCAGCAAACCCGGCTGCAATACATCCTGCCCTCTTCCCTGGACCCCACGCACTGCACTATCACGACATTTCGTATTCTCCCGGCAGGGAAGTTCCCGGTCTTCAGCATCTTCTCGAATTCCACGAGGCTCACGATGCGCGAGGACCTGCCGTAGAGGTACTCCTCCGTCTTGTGTTCTTCCCCTCCGGTGGCCACGATGACGACTCCGTGTTTTACTTTCTCGGCATCGCCGTTACCCCCGCCGCTGATGGTCGTCTCGAAGTTTCCGACATAGCCGGTTATGCCGTCGATCCGGCCGGCCATGAAGACCCGGATATTCTCATTCTCCTCGACCCTGGCGATTGTCTCGGCAAGAAAGGCCTGTGGATCGGCCTTGTCGAAGTTGAAGAAGATGTCCCGCATGTTCCCACCGAGGTCCTTCTCCTTCTCCACGAGGAACACCTCGTGGCCGGCCTCGGCCAGGGAAAGCGCTGCGGTCATCCCGGACAATCCGCCCCCGATCACCAGGGCACGGGGATCTATATCGATAGGTAGTCTCTCCAAGGAGCTCAGCTGCCGCGCCTTCGCGACCGTCATCTCCACGAGATCCCTGGACTTGGCCGTAGCAAGTTCCGGCTCCTCCATGTGCGCCCAGGAACACTGGTCCCGGATATTAGCCATCTCACAGAGATAGGGGTTGAGTCCGGCCTCGGCGATGGTCTCCCTGAAGAGCGGCTCATGCGTCCTCGGCGTACACGCCGCGACAATGACCCTGTTGAGGCCATGCTCTTCAATACGCTTCTTTATGGTCTCCAGGCAGTCGGTGGAGCAGGCATACATAACATCCTCGGAGTGCTCGACATTGGACAAGGTGGCGGCGTATTCTGCCACATTTTTCACATCGACCACGCCGGCTATGTTGATCCCGCAGTGGCAGACAAAGACCCCCACCCGGGGCCTGTCACCCGTAACGTCCAGCTCCGCCGCCCCTTCGTCCTCTGAGGCGATGTCCTGACGCTCAAGTTTGAGGTATTTCGCGGCGCT
Organism: Candidatus Eiseniibacteriota bacterium; assembly: GCA_030592245.1. Lineage (GTDB taxonomy): Bacteria > Arandabacterota > Arandabacteria > Arandabacterales > Arandabacteraceae > JAUVJV01. The sequence continues at coordinate 10,398 of JAUVJV010000023.1, read as the reverse complement.
TGCCACCGCGCCGGAGGCCGACACTACCGACTCCGGGATATCCTTGGGCCCGTTTGCGGCCCCACACACGAAGACCCCCTCCCGGGTGGACTCAAGAGGCCCGAAGGCATCGGAACGATAGAAGTCGAATTCATTCAGCTTTATGTCCAGCTCCTCGGAAAGGACACGGTTCCCTTCGCGGGCCTCGAGACCGATGGCGAGGATGACCATGTCGAACTCCCCGTACTTTATGTCCCCGTTCTCTTCGGTGTATCTGAGCCTCAGGTTCCCGCCGGGTAGTTCGTCGATATCGGCGACTTTGGACCTCGTGAACACCACGCCGTATTTCTTCTCCGCCTTCTCGTAGTACTTGTCGAAGTCCTTGCCGAATGCCCTGATGTCCATATAGAAAACGGTGGGTTCGAGATCCTTCATATGCTCCTTCGCGATAATCGCCTGCTTTATGGTGAACATGCAGCAGGCGGAAGAGCAGTAGTTCTTTCCTATACTCTCATCGCGGGATCCCACGCACTGGATGAACGCGATGCTCTTGGGCTCTTTACTGTCCGAAGCCCGCACGACATGTCCGCCCAGCGGTCCCGAAGCGGAGAGTATACGCTCGAACTCCAGCGAGGTGACCACATTGGCGAACCTGTGATAACCGAAGTTGCCGAAACCGATCGGGTTAAATGGATCGATGCCGGTCGCCAGGATTATGGCGCCTGCACTGAGCTCCAGCTGTCGGTCCTGATCCTCGTAGTTGATCGCATCGGCGGGACAGACCTTCTCACACATCTTGCAGACTCCCCTGGTGAAGAAGAGGCAATTGTCTTTGTCGATCGTGTATTCGGCGGGAATGCTCTGGAGAAAATACCGGGATATCGCCTTTCGCTTCCGAAGACCCGTGTCGAAGACGTCATCGACCTTGACGGGGCATTTCTCCTCGCAGAGCCCGCAGGCGACGCATTTGACGGGATCGACGTATTTCGCCCTCTCGGTAATCGTGCACCTGAAATCCCCGGGCTCTCCTGAGATCGCGTCAAGGGAGGAGTTTATGTGGATCGTGATGCGGGCGTGCCGTGCACACTCGCTCATCTTGGGCGCGAGAATGCACATGGAACAGTCATTGGTCGGAAATGTCTTGTCGAGCTGGGGCATCCGCCCGCCGATTGTGGGCGTATCCTCGATCAGATGCACCTCCACCCCCAGCTCCGCCAGATCGAGAGAGGCCTGAATACCGGCTATCCCCGCACCGACAACAACAACACTCTTGCTTTTGCTACCCATCGACCTTCCCTTGCATTCTCCCCATCAGAGGAACATCTTCTTCTTCGAGGGATTCTCTCCCATCTTCTTTATCTCATCGGTGTATTCGTTCGCCACCTGCGCGAACTTCGGCCCTTCGGAGGCCGAAATCCAGGACAGCTTCAATCTGGCGGACTCGAGCCCCAGGGTATCGAATATGGCCTTGAGGATGGCGAACCTCCTCCGGGTATGGTAATTACCCACCTCATAGTGACAGTCGCCGGGGTGACATCCGGCAAGCAGCACACCGCCGGAGCCGCTTAAGTAAGCCTTCAAGAGCAGAACGGGGTCGACCCGGCTTGAACACATGACCTTCATCGCTATGATCGATGTCGGATACTGAAGCCTGCTCGTCCCCGCCAGGTCCGCACCGGTGTACGAACACCACTGACAGAGGAGAGCGGTTATCCTGGGCGTGAACCCTTTATCCATCGGTTGTCTCCCAGCGTGCCTGCCGGCCCGCGCAGATTGTCTTCCTAACCCAGCTCACTGAATTCCTCTTCCTTATAGACCATCACGGGGAGCTTCTCTTCGACATCCCGCCCCGCCACATAATCGAAGAGCGCCGCCGTATGTTCCCCCACCTTCTTGAACATGGATGCCACCGGTATCCCCACGGGGCATACGTCCGAGCAAAGTCCGCAGCCGACGCAAGAGAAACTCATATGGGTCATCCTGCCCAGGTGGAAGAATATGGTGTCGGGCGGTAACCTGAGCGCTCCCTTGCCGGAGAGCTCCTTCTCGAAATACGGTAGATCATAGTCGAAGCTCCGCGATTCGAAATCGCAAAGCAGGCAATAGCAAATCGGACACACGCGTCCGCACCCGTGGCATCCCACGCATTTCCCGAATACCTCTATCACCCCGTCCAACCCGTCCCCGGTGGGCGCGAGTGAGTTAAAAAGTTTCTCCTTCTCCACCTTCCGCTTGGCTGCCAGCTTCAGAGTCACGGCGGGATCGATCTCATCATCCGATTGCTTCCCCTCGAGTCCCCCCACAAGTTCCCTGGCCCTGTCCGTATTGAGATATATGCGGCAGCCGGCTATCGAACCTGCATCGGCTGCTATCGAGATCGTCACATCGGCGTTCATGGGTACGAAGTGCTCACATGCTCTGCAGGTATCTCGCGTCCCATCCACAATCTCACCCGATGCAACACGCTTAAGGTAATTCGGAATGACGTCCGCGAAGGATTCTTCTATTACTTTCTCCAGGGGAAAGACCCCTCCGCAGGTATAAGATATGGTCAGGACATTCTCCAGGGACCCCTGCTCCCTTTTGACTCGCTCGACGAAGGCGCGGAGCTCGCACGGCTTAAGCACAACCGCCAGAGACCTCTTCGCAGGTGTCAGCGAAGAGAGGATCTGGCCGGTGTTGGCGAGCATCACGGGATCGACGGGCGCCGCACTATCGAGGCCGGCCTCATCTGCGATGAGTCCGATATCATAGGCCCCCGTGTCGGGATTCCTCCTCGGCACAAGAACGGCGCTGACCTTACCGGAGGACAGCAGGTACTTAAGAAGAGCGATTATGCCGTCAGGAGCGCTCATATCGAGATTGATGCTACTCATGAGCCACCTCCTCTTCTTCGGCACCCTTCACGATCTCATGCACTTTCTCCACCTCGTCTTCCCTGTACTGCCTCAAGGGAAGCGGCTCTCCATCATCTCTTCCGGCCGCATATTCGAAGGTCGCCTGTGTCAGGTCGGCCATGTAACTGAAGATATCGGCGACCGGGATCGAGACGGGACAGGCGTCCGAGCACTGCCCGCACGAGACACACGAGAGACTCATATGCGCCATTCTTCCGGTATGAAACATGACCCTGTCCCCCGGGAAAGCAATGCCTCCCCGGGCGATCGCGGTATCGAGAAGCGCGGCCGGGTCCCGCCTGGCCACCTCGGAATCGAAATAGCACTGCCTGCAATAGCAGATCGGGCACGCGCTCTGGCAGTTATGGCAGCCGACGCAATCGGCGAAAGCCGCATGAAGTCCGTCGAAGCCCTGTAAAGAGGCCCCCGTCTCTGCGAGCGCCTTGCTCCGCTTGTCTTCTCGCTCGGCCTTGAGTCCGGAGACGGCCTGCATCCATCCGGAGGTGTCCTCCTCGCAGGCAATTCCCATCGCTTCGAGCAGGGCGGCGCCCTTTTCGCTGTTGGGGATGAGCAGCGCCGATTCCCCCGCCAACCCGATCAAGCCGAGGTGAATATCCGAATCCACGAGCGAGAAATCGACGCATATACCGCATACGGGCTTCACCGCGGATTCCTCGGTCTTCCTCGCCTCAAGCATCGAATCAAAGCGTTCTTCACTGCCGGCAGGGTCCCCGACATAATCTTGAAGAGGAACGGCTCCGGTGCAGTCATAGCTCAGGAGAATGATATTGTCCAGGTGGACCTGATTGAGTTTGGAGAGCTCCACGGCCGCCCTGACCTCGCAGGGTCTCATCACGGCGATCACCCTGGCCGTGCCCTGCCCCTTCCTGGTAAGACTCTTCAAGGCCTTCGCCCCCTGGACAGGCATAGTGGGGGCCAGAGGGCCGGCCTCATCGAGGACCGCCTGGTCGTTTGTGAGGATCCACGCGTAGGAATCTTTGGCCGGCGTCCTCACCGGCACCAGCACGGCGTCTGCCGCCTCGCTCTCCAGCGCCTTGCGCAGGAAATCGCGTACCACGCTCTTGATCCCATCCACTACCTTCAGGCTGGCCCCTTGCATTTCAGGGTCACTCATCGAATCGCCTTTCCGGACGCCTCTTACTTGAGCGCCTCGGTTACCTCCCGGTAGAGCTGCTTGTTGGTAAAGTGCTTTGTCCTCAGGGCTCCTGACGGGCAACTGCCGAAGCAGTTCCCGCAGCCCCTGCATACCGCCTCATTGACTATCGATATCCCCTTCTGATCGTCAAAATAGATTGCCCCGTATCCGCATACTTCCAGGCAAGTTCTGCACCCTGTGCAATAAGCTTCCATGATCTCGGAGACCTTCACCTCCGGGACTATCTTGCCTCCCGGCTTGAGCTGGGAACGGATTCTCCCCGCCGTCGCCTGGGCCAGGAGCATGGAATCGGACACGCCTCTGGGGCCCTGCGAAGCGCCCACAACGAAGATGCCGTCAATCGAGGTAGCAACCGGATCGGTCGTCTGATGCGCTTCCTTGAAGAAACCTCTCTCGTCCAGATCGATCTCGAGAAGCTCGGCCAGCGCCTCCGTACCCTCGGGCGGCTCCAGCGAAGAGGCGAGAACGACCATATCGAAATCCATCCTCTGCTTCCCGCCGCCAGTCTCGGTGAATTCGACGCTTGTGCCCGAGAGACCGATTTCCTTCACGCGCTTGAAATCGATGCCGAGGCCGACCGAGTGATCGAAGAACTCCTGGTCAGCCTTGTGGGGCAGGCACATATCAAAGAAGAACTCCGTAACCTCTGTCGCCCCGGACTGCTTCTTGAAATAGCCCGCGATCTTCATCATATAGTTACAGCATATTCGGGAGCAGTATCCCTTCTCCTGCCTGCCCACACAGTGGATAAGCGCAACCGAGGCGGGCTTGGCGCCTGAACGCAGGGCGATTCCCTCGCCGCCGTTCATTCTCTCAATCTCAAGCGATGAATAGACCTCGTCGGTATCGGCGTACTCATAGCCGGTGAAACTCCCCGGGTCAGACATCCGGTAGCCGGTGGCGATAATTGTCGCCCCGACCTTGAGATCGGTCTTCTCATCATCCCCATTACCGGCCAGGACGACCTCGAAATTGCCCAGGAACCCTATGGAACTCTCAAGTTCGGTATTGAGATGGACCAGGATATGCTCATTCTCTTCGACTGCCTTTATCTTCTCCCTGATGACGTCCGCTCCCCGTCCCTGGCGGGGAAGGAGCGAGGCAAAGCTGGCCGCCTTTCCTCCCAGTTCTCCCGTCTTCTCCGCCAGATAGACCTTCCGGTCCTCGCTGGCGAGCGAGAGCGCCGCTTCCATACCGGCTATGCCGCCGCCTATCACAAGCACGTCGGGAGTTATTTCGAGCTGTCTCTCGAAGAGCTCCGACTGATAGAGAACCCTGCTGATGCCGCTGCGTATGTACTGGATCGCCTTATCCGTCGCCGCTTCCTTGTCATGTATTATCCAGCCGCAGTGTTCGCGGATGTTTATGATCTTGTAAAGATATGGGTTGAGTCCCGCTTCCTTGCATACGCCTATGAAGGTCGAATTATGATCTCTGGGTGAACAGGCCGCTATGACCAGATGCGTGAAGGCGTTATCCGTAATCTCTTTCGCGAGGTATTCCTTGCCGGCCGGCGAGCAGAGCAGCCCGAAGCTCTTCGGGACGAGTTCGACATCCTCATAGCCCTCAAGCGCCGGAATCGTCTCCAGGACCCTGGGTATGTCTATAGTCTCGCCGATGTTCGGACCGCACTCGCAGACATATACTCCGATTTTCGCTTTCATCGATTTACCTTGTCTTAAGCCTTCCGGTCTTCTGCTATAGCCTCTACAACCTCGGGCCGGCAGCTCTCCAGGAACGCCAGCACTTGTCCCACGGCAGCCTCGGCCTGTATGACCGAGCTCTGGCTGTCCTTGGGCCCCTCGGCGGTGCCGGCTATGAATATCCCCTCCCTGGAGCTCTCCACCGAGGCTATCCCCTCATCAAGCACCTTGAAGAAGCCCCGGGCGTCCCGCTCTATGCCCAGCGCTTCGGCCAGGCCCAGGGCCCCCTCATCAGGGACCATGGCGACAGAGAGGATCACCATGTCGACATCGATCTCTCGCTCGGCGGCCGCCTCGTCGAGATACACTACCTTGAGTCCGGCGCCATTACTGCTCACCTTCAGGTCTTCCATCGAGGAATTATAAAGCATCTCCGTATGAGTACCTTTGACACCATCGAAGAACTTCTGGTAACTCTTGTCCGGGACGCAGATATCCGAGTGCAGGTTATAGACCGATGCCTCGGGCAGTTTCTTCTTGAGGAAATGCGCGAACTTGAATGAATACATGCAGCACACGGCGGAGCAGTATCCCTGCTCCTTCCGGCCCACGCAGTGGATGATCGCTATCTTCGCAGGCACCTTCCCCGTATCCCGGATCGTGATCTCCCCCAGGGTGGGACCGTTGGAGGCGAAGAGCCTCTCGAACTCGAACGGTGTATAGACCTCCGGGAACTTGCCGTATCCAAGATTGGGTAGCGAGGAGGCGTCAAACACGCCCGATCCCGTGGCGACAATAACTGCGCCGGCTTCGATATTGACAGTCTCATCCTTATCATCCAGGTCCACGGCCCCGAACATGCAGGCCTCCACGCAGGCATTGCATTCCTGCTTGCCGCTCAACTTGAGGCAGTGCTCGGGGTCGACGGCCGGAACATTGGGCAGCGAACCCGCGCATGGTACATAGATGGCTTTTCTCTCGCCGAGGTTCTCTTCCCACTCGTTTGCCACAGAGACGGGGCAGGGCTCATAGCACATCCCGCAACCGATGCAGTCTGCGATCTTCACGTATCTGGCGGCCTTCCTCACGGTTACGGTGAAGTTCCCCTTGTCTCCTTCAATCTTCTCCACGGCGCTCAAGGTCATCGTCTCGATATCCGGGCTCTGCAGCACTTCCTGCTGGATGGGCGCAACCAGGCATGTCGAGCACTCGAGGTTTGGAAAGCTCTCCTCGTTCTTGATGGTTGCGCCTCCGATTATGGGGAGGGTCTCGACGAGATGCACCTTCTTGCCGGCGTGAGCAAGCATGAGGCTCGCCTTCATCCCGGCGAGTCCGGCTCCCACCACAACAATGCTTTCATGATGGCTCATATCGCATACCCTCTATCAGAAATCGGGCCTACCGTTGATGGGGTTCGGCCCCAGCGCCTTTATCTTCTCGGAAAAAGCGTTCACCACGTCGGCATAACGGTTGCCTTCCGATGCCGATACCCATGACAATTGCAGCCGTTCCGGTTCCAATCCCAACCCTTCCATCACCTTCTTCAGCACCGCATACCTGCGCCTGGCATAGTAGTTGCCCTTGCCGTAATGGCAGTCACCGGGATGACAGCCTGCTATCAATATGCCGTCCGCCCCCTCAAAGAACGTGGTGAGGAGAAGGTTATGGTCCACCCTGCTGGAACACATCACCCTGATAACGGTGAGCGTCGGCGAGATCTCGAGCTTGGTCGAACCCGCGAGATCTGCCGCGGCGTATGTACACCAGTTGCAGAGAAAACCCACTATCTTCGGTGTGAATTCCCTCTCTTGCTGTTTCTCAGTCATCTTCCTGCATCTTTCTCAACAACAGGGCCCGGAAACGGGGACGGCATGGCCTTCTAAGAAAGCGCCATCCGAGGTACCCGTCACTTGCTGCCGCCTGTCACTTTGTGATGCCCGTCGCTTGCTGCCGCCCTCCGGCCCATACCCGGTCCATACCCGGCTTGTGTCCGGCCTGTATCCGGCTCATAAATGAGCCGGACTAGAAATGACCCGGGCTAGAGCTGAATCTGCGCCGTATGTTTCCCTGTCCCATCCGACGAAAGCATGAGCAGGACCTTGCCGGTCTTCTCACACCACGCCTTCATGTCGGTGGGGAAAGACGGACAGTCCGCCAATACCTCTATGATGTCGCCCGGCTGCATGCTCGCCATTTTCACGACGACCTTCAGGATAGGCTGCGGGCACTTCAATCCCAGACAATCGAGTTGTTCTGTTGCCCTTATCTCTCTCCTTCTCTCTATATCCGTTCAGCTTAAAACGAAAGCGTCAGTCCGGCACCATCGGCCGCACCCACAAATGTGGTAGCGCCAACAACCTCGGCGCCTTTCCTGAGGTCCTCTTCTCCGAAGCCGTGCACCGCAAAGGCGAGCTCGCAGACCAGGAACCTCGCATTGAGCATCTCGAGGCCTTCTATCATCTCCATGAGGTCGGGCAGGTTCTTGGCCTCCTCATTCAGCTTCTCGAGCGCTCCCTTCACCATCGCGGGCGCCCCGCCCGGGGTGAAGAAGAGTATGACCTCGTCACCGCTCGCAGCTGCCGAGACAGCTATGGTGACGGCGGGAAAGATGTTCTTTCCCTCGGCACCGTTAATCGTGATTGCGCATTTTGCCATTTCTGCTATCTCCCTTCCTGGCCGGTCTATTTCTTCGCTTCGACCGCGTGTTCGGCATCGGCCGACCACTCATAGAGCGCGCCGTCATATACCCTGACTCTGGGATAATCCAGGATCGAGGTCAAGGCCAGGTAGACGATTCCCGCACGTTCGCTTGTCTCGCAGTAGATGACCACGTCCTTGTCCGGGGTAATCTTGGCCAAGGAGAAGAGCTTGGCCAGGTCGTCCTTCGACTTCAGTGTGCCGTCCTCATTCAGGACTTCCACATAGTCCAGGCGGACCGAGCCGGGGATATGCCCCTTTCGCTTCGTCTCGCCCTTCTTGCCATTATACTCGTCTTCCTCCCTGGCATCGAGTAGGACGAAATCCTCTTTGCCCAGGCCGGACTTCACATAGTCGATCGAAGCGTAGATCGATTCCACCGGAGAGGCAACGAACTCGGCCGGCGTGATCTCAACCACATCCTTGGTCACCGACTTTCGTCCCTTCCGCCACATCTTCATGTTCCCGTCGAGCAACCGGACATCCTCGGCCCCCATATACTTGAGGATCCAGTAAATGCGTCCCGCGAACTTGGTCTTGCCGCTGTCGTAGACGACGATCGTCTCATCGACACTGATGCCCAGGCCTCCAAGTACTTCCGCGATTTCTTCCGGGCTCTTTAAGATGGCCTGGACGTCGCCAGCCTTGTAGAGATCCTTGTGCCAGAGATTGACCGCGCCGGGAATATGCACTTTCGCATAGTCCTTGGGTATCCTCGCCGACACCACTACCACATCGCCCTTTTCCATCATCTCTGACAGTTCACTCACGGAGACGAGCTGGGCGAGGGCAGCCTGCGAAACAAGAAGTGATATGACGAGAACAGCCGCGTACCGGCTAAACTTCTTCACATCAGGCCTCCTTCCTTTCGGATTTCGAACACTATGACCGCTCGATACTTACTGGATCTTCACCTGCATCTGTACAAGCAACTGATCGTTTTTATACGCAGGCACGAAATCCTCTATCCTTCGTATGTAGTTGACCTGGAGCCTGGTCCAGTCGTTCATGAAGTAGTTGAGCCCGTAAGTCCAGGCATGCCATGCATCATCCTCAACCTTGGTGTCCGGATCATACAGTTCGTACTTTAAGACCGGCTCGAGGTTCCACTTCGTCGTATAGAGCATCGTGACGAAGAAGCCGTCTCTCTCGGAAGATCCAATTGTGAACACGGGATCGCCGCCGCAGCCGCCGCCTACCCAGGACCCCCCCTCATCCTTGCCGTAAATGTACTCACCCTGGGCCAGGAAGTCCGCATACCGGACCTCGAAATCACCACCATACCTCTTACTAGTGAAGTCCGGTTCACCCTCGACCACTTCACCATCCTCGTCCATAGCCTGGGAGTTTCCGGATGCGAACCCGGCACCGAGGGTCAGGAACTCGACCGGTGTATAGATCACGCGGCCGACGATGTCCTTACCACTGTTGTCGTCCTTGGCATTCAACCCCGATCCGTTCATAACCGCAAAACGATAATCGAGCCCCTCGGTTATGGTCCCGAGGGCCAGGATACCCATGTCCCGGTCAATCACCAGGTTCTCGACGACCTTCGAACGCAATACCGTGTGAAGCCCGGAGCAGGCCATGTTTCGCTCCATGCTGAAAGGATACTTGAACTGCCCGAATGAGACATTCGCATATGAATAGCGGGTATAGGTAAGATAAGCATCCAGCATATATGGCGACTCACCGGCCATGAATGGACCGAACTCCATCACGAAGTAATAGCTGATGTCGTAGGGGACATCACCGACGACTCCCAACCTCGCCCTGAAGAAGGAGAAGGTATTGTAAGCGCTCAGATAGTCCCGGTCCGGACAGGAATTCGGATAATACTCGAACTGTGGCTGAATAAAACCTACGACATTGACACCCTCCTCGGATCCCCCTCCCATGCATCCCTGTCCAAAAGCTGCTGCAGGAAGAAGCAGCATTGCGATCAGCAGCCAGAGCCACGAATCTCTCATTTTCCCTCTCCTTTCGCCAGGGGATCTCAGGCCTT